>JANOVJ010000481.1:0-1958 GCA_031417295.1 bacterium
GCCGCGCGGCTTCGATGCCGCGCACCCGCGCGGCGAGCGCACCCGCGTCGACGGCGATGCCATCGCCCACACGCAGCACCAGCACGGCCTCGCCCGCGCCCAGGTCGAAGTGGAAGTTGCCCGGCGAGGCCAGGTCTTCGATGCAGTCGAGCCCGCGAGCGGCTTCCTCGCGGTAGCAGAAGTTGCGGAACCAGGTGGGTTCGTGGACATAGCGCCCGTTGCTCAGCGCAGAGACAGCGGGCAGGCCGGCATACGGCCGCCAGGTGGCGTTGCCAGCGGCGGCGCGCGCGTCGAAGCAGAAACTCGCGTTCTCGCGCATCAGCGCGTGGTAGTCACGACCCGAGAGCAGCGGCCGGATGCTGAGCCGCGCGATGCCGGCCGTGCCGGCGAGCCGCCATGTCAGCACCACGCTGCCATCGACCGGATCGACGAGGCACTCGTGCACCACCGTTTCGCCACCGGGCAGGCTAAAAGTCCAGCGCGGCCACGGGTCTGCGGTGAACCCGACCAAGTGATCGATGCCGCGCGGATAGACCACGTCCGGCGCGTAGTGCTGGGTCGAGAGCGGGAACGACCCCACGGCCGTTTCAACCCAGGCCTCGAAGCCGTTGACGAGCACCACGCGCTCTGCGGGCGGGCGCTGCGGCGTGAGCAGCAACGCGTGGTAGCGCCGGGTGCGAAACCCGCCCACGGTGCCCGACGCGAAGCCGCCAAGGCCATCGCTCTCCAGCCATTCGGCGGCCAGGTCCGGCAGCGCGGTGCTCATCAGGCAACCTCCGTGCTTCGCACTGCGGTGTATTCGCCCTTCGGGCGGCCGTGCGGGCTCATGCGATCAAGGCTCCCCAGCCCGCCGCATGAACTGCTGCTCTTCCACCGCCCGGTGCGCCTTGTGCTGCAGCGTGTACTCACCATGCTGCTGGATCAGCTTGGCAACGAGCCCGGTCCAGCCGGTCTGGTGGCTCGCGCCGAGCCCGGCGCCGGTGTCGCCGTCAAAGTATTCGTAGAACAGGATCAGGTCTTTCCAGTGCGGGTCGTGATTGAACTTTTCATTGCGCCCGTTGGCCGGCCGGCGACCCGCCTCGTCACGCAGGAAGAGCTTGATCAGGCGCTGCGACAAATCACTCGTCACCTGCCACAGCGTGAGCGCCGTGCCGGAACCCGCCGGCTCCGGCACCTTGAACTCGTCGCCGAGGAAGTAGTGGTGCTTTTGCAGTGCCTCGATGAGCAGAAAGTTCAGCGGGAACCAGACCGGCCCGCGCCAGTTGGAGTTGCCGCCGAACATGCCGCTGTTCGACTCGGCCGGCTCGTAGTCGAGGGTGAAGGTCTGGCCTTCGAGGTGCAGCACGAAGGGCTCGGCCGCGTGGCGCTTGGAGACCGAACGGATGCCGTGCGGGCTCAGCATGTGGCGCTCGCTCAGCGCGTGCTCCAAGATGCGCGAGAGCTTGTGCGAATCCACCAGCGCGAGGCGGGTGCGTTCGTGCACGCCGGCGTGCCGCATGTCGGCCAGGTTGCCCAGCAGCTCGGTCCGGTTCTCGGCAAACCATATGTAGCGGGCGTTGAAGTCCTTGAACGCGCTCAGGGTCGGCTGGTCGGCCACGGCGATCGCAAACAGCGGGATCAGCCCGGCGATCGTGTAGGCGTTGACCGTGAAGCTGCGCCCGTCGGGGAGCTTGAGCACATCGAAGTAGAAGCCGTGCTCGTCGTCCCACAGCCCACCCTTGTGGGCATCGACCCGGTTCACCGCTTCGCCGATGTAGACGAAGTGCTCGAAGAACTTGGTCGCTACGTCTTCGTAGGTGGCGTCCTCGCGGGCCAGCGCGAGCGCGATGTTGAGCATGTTCAGGCAGTACATCGCCATCCAGCTGGTGCCGTCGGCCTGCTCCAGCCGCCCGCCCGATGGCAGAGCGGCGCTGCGGTCGAAGGCGCTGATGTTGTCCAGGCCCAGGAAGCCACCTTCG
>JANOVJ010000482.1:0-6716 GCA_031417295.1 bacterium
GAACGGCATCACCATTCCGGCCGCGGCGCTGGTGCGCACCGAAGGCAAGACCGCCGTGTGGCTGTTCGATGCCAAGACCGGCACCGTCGCGCTGCGCAACGTGGCCGTCGGCAATTCCGACGCCGCGATGGTGCTGGTGGCCTCGGGCCTGAACAACGGTGACGTGGTCGTGACCGCGGGCGTGCAAGCGCTGCGCCCCGGCCAGAAGGTCCGCCTGCTCGAGACCAAGTCGTGATCGGCCCGAACCTGTCGGAGTGGGCGCTCTCGAAGCGCTCGCTGGTCGTCTTCTTGATGATCCTCGCGGTCGTCGCGGGCTCCTTGTCGTTCACCAAGCTCGGGCGCGGCGAAGACCCGGCGTTTACCTTTCGCTCGATGGTCGTTGGCGCCGCCTGGCCCGGCGCGACGGTAGAGGAAACGCTGAAGCAGGTGACCGAGCGGCTGGAGCGCACGCTTCAGGAAACCGACCACCTCGACCGCATTCGCAGCTACACCACGGCCGGGCAGACGACGATCTTCATCGACCTCAAGCAGTCGACCCCGGCCGCCGCGGTGCCCGATGTCTGGTACCAGGTGCGCAAGAACATCAGCGACATGCGGCACACGCTGCCGATGGGCACCGTCGGGCCGTTCCTCAACGACGACTTCGGCAGCACCTTCGGCATCATCTACGGCTTCACCGCCGAGGGCTTCAACTTCCGCGAGCTGCGCGACGCCGTGGAGGCAGCCCGTTCGCGCCTGCTGCAACTGCCCGATGTCTCGAAGATCGAGGTGCTGGGCGCGCAAGACGAGCAGATCTTCCTCGAATTCTCGGCCGAGCGGCTGGCCGGGCTGCGGCTGAACCTGAACAGCATCCTCGCCACGCTGCAGGCGCAGAACCTGGTGCGCCCCTCGGGCACGCTGCAAACCGAGCAAGAGCGCGTGTTCCTGCGCGTCAGCGGGGCGTTCGATTCCGAGGCCGACATCGAGGCCGTGAACATCGTCGCGGGCGACCGCATCTTCCGTCTCGGCGACATCGCCAAGGTCAAGCGCGGTTTTGTCGATCCGCCGCAACCGATGTTCCGCGTCAACGGCCAGCCCGCCATCGGCCTGGCGATCGCGATGCGCGATGCCGGCGACATCCTCGCCCTCGGTGCCAACGTGCGCAAGGAAATGGCCGACATCCAGGCCAATCTGCCGGTCGGCATCCAGCCGGTGCTGGTAGCCGACCAGGCGGTCACGGTGGACGTGGCGATCAACGACTTCATGACCTCGCTCTGGCAGGCCATCATCATCATTTTGGTCTGCAGCTTCGTCAGCCTGGGCGTGCGCCCGGGCGCGGTGGTGGCGCTCGCGATCCCGTTCACGCTGGCGATCGTGTTCGCGGTGATGGACGTGGCCAACATCGACCTGCACCGCATCTCGCTCGGCGCGCTGATCATCGCGCTGACGCTGCTGGTCGACGACGCGATGACGACGGTGGACGCGATGATCCGCCGCCTCGGTGCGGGCGACACGCCGGACCAGGCCGCCACCTTCGCCTACCGCACGCTGGCCGCGCCGATGCTGATCGGCACGCTGGTCACGATTGCGAGCTTCGTGCCGATCGGCTTTGCGCAGAGCTCGGCCGGCGAATACACCTTCTCGATCTTCTCGGTGGTCGGCATTTCGCTGATCGTCTCGTGGCTGGTGGCGGTGATCTTCGCGCCGATCATCGGCAAGGCCTTGCTCAAGCCGCCCAAGGCCGAAGCGAACGCCAAGCCGAGCAAGATGCTGACGGTGTACAGCGGCTTCCTGAAGGCCGCCATCCGCCTCAAGTGGCTGACCATCGGCGTCACGCTGGCGATGTTCGTCGCCGCGCTGTTCCTGCTGCGTTTCGTACCGCAACAGTTCTTCCCGGCGTCCGACCGACCCGAGCTGACGGTCGACATGACGCTGCGCCAGAACGCCTCGATCTACGCCACCGAGGCGCAGGCCAAGCGGCTGGACGCGATGCTCAAGGCCGACCCCGACGTCGACCACTTCAGCACCTACGTCGGCCGCGGCGCGATCCGCTTCATCCTGACGTTGAACGTGCAGCTCGCGAACCCGTTCTTCGCGCAGTTTGTGGTCGTCGCGAAAGACCTCGACGCGCGCGAGCGCCTTCAGGTCAAGCTCGAGAAGGTGCTGTCCGAACAGTTCCCCGATGTCGTCGCGCGGGTCTCGCCGCTCGAACTCGGCCCGCCGGTCGGCTGGCCGCTGCAATACCGCGTGACCGGGCCCGACAAGGACGAGGTGCGCCGCCTCTCGCTCGAGCTGGCCAAGGTGCTGGGCTCCGACGAGCGCACGCGGCACGTCAACTTCGACTGGATGGAGCCGGCGCGGCAGTTGCGCGTCAAGGTTGACCAGGACCAGGCGCGCCAGCTCGGCATCAGCTCGCAGGCACTGGCCGGCGTGCTCAACGCGGCCGTCACCGGCACCGCGGTGACGCAAGTGCGCGACGACATCTACCTCGTCAACGTGGTCGCCCGCGCGATCGACAGCGAGCGTGCGTCGTTCGACACGCTCAGCTCGCTGCAGGTGCCGACGCCGAGCGGGCGCATGGTGCCGCTGAAACAGTTCGCGAGCTTCGTCGAGGAACAGGAGTTCCCGATGGTCTGGCGCCGCGACCGCGTGCCCACGCTCACGGTGCGCGCCGACGTGAACGCTGGCGTGCTGCCCGATGCGGTGGTCGCCGCGCTGGCGCCGCAGATCGCCGAGTTCTCGGCCAGGCTGCCCAAGCAGTACAAGGTCGAGACCGGTGGCCTGTACGAGGAAAGCAAGATTTCGAGCGATTCGGTGTTCGCGGTCGTGCCGCTGATGATCGTGCTGATGCTCTTCATCATGATGGTGATGCTGGTGAGCTTTCGCCGCCTCGCGATGGTGATGGCGATCCTGCCGCTGGGGTTGATCGGCGTGGTGATGGCGTTGCTGCTGTTCAACCGGCCGCTCGGCTTCGTCGCCATCCTCGGCGTGCTGGCGCTGATCGGCATGATCGCGAAGAACGCGGTGATCCTGATCGTCTCCATCGAGGAAGAACGCGCCAACGGCAGCAGCGTGATCGACGCGGTGCTGACGTCGGCCACCGGGCGGCTGCGGCCGATGATGCTGACCGCGCTGTCCACCGTGCTCGGCCTGATCCCGATCGCGCCGACCGTGTTCTGGGGCCCGATGGCCTTTGCCATCATGGGCGGGTTGATGGTCGCCACGCTGCTGACGCTGATCTTCCTGCCCACCGTGTACGTGGCGGTGTTCGGCAAGGAGAAGGCGGTGCCGCCGCCCGCCCCCGTCGCGGCCCACGCCGGCTGAACGCACATGCACAGTGACACATTGAAGCCGGGCGCAAACCTGGCCGGCGAGCCTGCGGCAGACACCGGCGGCGCCGTGCTGGAGCTGTACCTGGCCGACATGCGGCAACTGTTCAACTCGATGGACCCGGCGCCGTTTCGCAAGCGCGACCTCGACCCCAAGGCGGCCGAGTACATCGTCGATTGGGCCCGCGAGGCGCCGAAGGGCCAGCCCCTGAACCTGGCTGTGCGCTTGGGCCAGCAGGCCGCGGGTGGCGATGACGGGTTGATGTTGAGCGACGCCGTGCACGACTACTTCGGGCGCCGGGCGGCGGCCACGCGCAAGCGCTTGCGTCAACTCTTTCGCATCGGCCGCATCAGCCTGCTGATCGGCATTGCGTTCATGGCGGTGATGATGCTGGCCGGTGAAGCGGCGTACACCCTGTTCAACCTCGGGAACTATGCCACGCTGATCAAGGAGAGCCTGATCATCAGCGGCTGGGTCGCGCTGTGGCGCCCGGCCGAGATCTTTCTCCACGAGTGGTGGCCGATCCTCGCCGAGGCGCGGCTCTACGACCGGCTGGCGGCAATGCCGGTGACCCTGCTCGCTGTCGAAGCGCCAGCGGAGCACGGGGCATGAATCGCGGAACGGGCCGCACGCTGGCAGTGCGCGGGCTGCTGTACTTTGCCGTATGGATCGTCGTCGACCAGAGCGCCAAACCGGCCAACCTGGTGGTCGGTGTGCTCGCCAGCGCGGCCGCCACCTGGGCCAGCCTGAAGCTGCTGCCGCCGGCCAGCGGCCGCGTTCATGTCGGCCTGCTGCTGCTGCTGCTGCCGCGCTTTCTGTGGCAGTCGCTGGTAGCAGGCATCGATGTCGCGCGCCGCTCCTTCGCGCCGCAGCTGCGCTTGCAGCCAGGTTTCGTCGACTATCCCGTCGGGCTGCCGCGCGGTTCGGCGCGCAATGCCTTCGAGCTGGTCGCCAGCCTGATGCCGGGCTCGGTGCCCAGCGACGAAACACAAAGCACGATCGAGTTCCACTGCCTCGACACCCGCCAGCCGGTGGTCGAGCAACTGGCCGCCGAGGAACGGGCTTACGCCAGGGCGCTGCAACCGGGGCAACGCGATGGCTGATTTCCTGCTCTCGGCGGCGGCCTTTGTTGTGCTCATGGTGGCCGTGGGCCTGGTGCGCGTGGCGCGCGGCCCGGGCCGCGCCGAGCGCATGATGGCCGTGCAACTGTTGGGCACCGGCGGCATCGGCGCGCTGCTGCTGTTTGGTGTGGCCTCTGGCGACGGCGCGGTGTTCGACGTGGCGCTGACGCTGGCGCTGCTGTCGGCCTTTGCGTCCATCGCCTTCGTCAAGTTCGCGCTGCGCCAGGACCAGAAGGCGCCCGACGATGATGCCGGGGAGGGCGCGAGATGAGCGCAGCGCTCGACGTCTTCAGCATCGTCGCCATCGTTGGCGGCCTGGTGTTCTTTCTGGCCGGCACGGTGGGGCTGCTGCGCTTCCCCGATGCCTACACGCGGCTGCACGCGCTGACCAAGGCCGACAACCTGGGCATCGCGCTGGTGGTGATCGGCCTGCTGCCGCAGATGGATGGCGTGCTCGCGGCGCTGAAGCTGGTGCTGGTGTGGCTGCTGGTCATGCTGTCCAGCGCCGCGGTGGCGCAGCTCATCGCCCGTTCGGTGCGGCGCCAGGAACGCAGCGAATGAGCGCGCCGGGCCGCCCGCAAGCACTTGCCCCGCAGCGCGCAGCGCATAGGGTCGTCCGGTGACGACGCTCGTCAGTCTGGTCGTGGCGCTGCTGCTGTTGTGGCTGGCCGTGTGGACGATCGTCGCGCGCGATGCGTTCCTGGCGGTGGCCGGCTTTGTTGTCTACGGCCTGCTGCTCTCGCTGGTGTGGGTGCGCCTGGCCGGCATCGACGTCGCACTCACCGAAGCGGCCATTGGCGGCGGCTTGACCGGCGCGTTGCTGCTCGGCGCCGTGGGGCGGCTGCGCAGCACCGAGGCCGCGGCCTGGGCCGAGCGCAGCGGCGCTGGCACGCGCGCAGTGGCGGTGTTGCTTTCGGTGGGTGTCAGCGCGGTGCTGGTGTTGTGCGTGCTGCTGTTGCCCGAACCCGCACCGACACTGGCGCCGCTGGTGGTGGCGAATCTGCCGGCCACGGAAGTGGGCAACCCCATCACCGGCGTGCTGCTGGCCTTCCGCGCGATGGACACGCTGCTCGAGGCGATCGTGCTCGTGATCGCGCTGGTCGGCGTGTGGTCGCTGGCACCGGACGGCGTCTGGGGCGGGCGCCCCGGGCCGCGCTACATGGCCGACCCCGACGGCGTGCTCGCCTACCTGGCGCGCGTGCTGCCGCCGATCGGCATCGTCGTCGGCATCTACCTGTTCTGGGCCGGCGCCGACCATCCGGGCGGCAAGTTCCAGGCGGCCACCATCCTGGCCGCGATGTGGCTGCTGGTGCAGATGGCCGGGCTGGCCGATGCGCCACGCATCGATAACCGCTGGGTGCGCGGCGGCCTCGTCGTCGGGCCGCTGGTGTTCGTCGCCGTCGGCCTGCTCGGCGCGTGGTCGGCCGGCGCCTTCCTCGGCTATCCCGAAGGCTGGGCCAAGCCGATGATCGTGGCCATCGAAGTGGCGCTGCTGCCGACGCTGGTGCTGGTGCTGGCGTTGCTGCTGAACGGGGCCCCGGCGCGTAGTGAGGCCTCCGTGTCGTCGCGGAGCGCCGGGCCATGAGCGTGGAGACCCTGTTCGCGCTCGCCGCCTGCGCGCTGGTGGGCATCGGCCTGTACGGGCTGATCGTGCAGCCGCACCCGCTGCGCAAGCTGGTGGCCTTCAACATCATGGGCACGGGCGTGTTCGTTCTCTTCGGCGCGCTGGCCAAGCGTGGCGCCGCCGCCGGCATGGCCGCCGACCCGGTGCCGCAGGCGCTGCTGATCACCGCCATCGTCGTCGCCTTCGCCGCCACCGCGGTGACGGTGGCGCTGCTGGTGCGGCTGATCGACTCCACCGACAGCGCGTCGCTGGCCAACGGGTCGCCGGCCGGCGACTGAACGGCAGCACCGGCGATGGAACTCTGGACGAGCACCCACGGGGGCGCGCTGCTGGCGGCGGCGGTGCTGTTGCCGTTCGTCGGCATGCTGCTCGGCCTGGTGCTGGGCGGGCGCCAAGTGCAGCGCGTGGCCTTCGTGATGATGCCACTCGGCCTGGCGCTGGCGCTCGGCATCGCCGTGGCCTGGCAGCACGAAGGCCAGACACTGGTCTACCTGCTCGGCGGCTGGGCACCACCGCTGGGGATCGCGCTGCGCGCCGACGGGCCGGCGGTGGCCATGCTGCTGGCGGTGGCCGGGGTGGTCTGCGGCATCGGCCTGTTTGCACGCGCCGACTTCGGCACGCCGGTGGGCGCGAAGGAATCGCGCGCCGCCTTCACCTACTGG
>JANOVJ010000483.1:0-4876 GCA_031417295.1 bacterium
TGCTCGGCTTGCGCCAACTGGCGCAGCAGCGGCAGCGCGTCGTCGTGGCTGGCGCAGATCGCGATCACACCCGTGCTGTCGTCGAAGGCGATGGCGATGGCGCGCTCGAGTTCGCTGCGCAGCGCCTCGACCTGCGGTGCCAGCCGCGCCTGCGCCCGGCGCTCGGCCCACAACAGTTTTTCGCCGAACGGCGACAGCACGGCTCGCTGGCCCTTGACCCACAGCACCAGGGCCTGCCCGAGTTCGCCTTCCCAGCGCTTGAGTTCACCCCAGACATGGCGGTAGGACAACGACAGCGCGCGCGCGGCGCCGCTGATCGAGCCGTGGTCGTGCACCGCCGCCAGCAACGCCATCAGCGGGTGGTGCAGGTCGCGCTGCGCGGCGTCAGGACCACCCAGCGTGTAGGTGAGGCGCACTCTATGCATGACGGTACATATCGCAAAGGCCAGGGGATGGCATTGAAAATCGTTCGAGTATCAGAGAAGCCGAATGAGTGCTTTCGCCGAGAGTGTGCTGACCGCGTTCAACCTGATTGCCCGTGCCGATCCGGTGCTCTTGCGCACGGTGGGGCTGTCGCTGTTCGTCAGTGGCACGGCCACCGTGTGCGCGGCCGCGTTCGGGCTGGCGCTCGGGGCCTGGCTGGCGGTGGCGCATTTCCCCGGCCACCGCGTGCTCGTGCTGCTGCTGAACACCCTGCTCGCGTTGCCGGCGGTGGTGGTCGGGCTGGTGGTCTACCTGCTGTTGTCGCGCAGCGGGCCGCTCGGCGCCTGGGGCATTTTGTTCACGCCCGCGGCGATGGTGATCGCGCAGACGATCCTGGTGTTGCCGATCGTGGCCGCGTTGACGCGCCAGCTCGTTGGCGACTCGCTGCGCGACGGCGGCGACCAGTTGCGCTCGATGGGCGCCGGCCCGCTGACCTGCGCCTTGCTGATGCTGGTGCACGACCGCTGGGCCGTGCTGACGGTGCTGATCGCCGCCTTCGGCCGCGCCATTGCCGAGGTTGGCGCGGTGATGATCGTCGGCGGCAACATCGCCGGCGTCACGCGCGTGATGACGACCTCGATCGCACTCGAAACCAGCAAGGGCGACCTGCCGCTGGCGATGGCGCTCGGGATCGTGCTGCTGCTGGTGGTGGGCGTGGTCAATCTGGGGATCGGCTTCACGCAACGTGGTCATGGTTCGGCGTTGGCGGGGGTGCGATGAGCCCGTCGCGAAGAGGGGCCCGGCGCCAGCGGGGATCGAAGCCGAGGCTCATCGCCAAAGCTGCCGACCCGACGCTGGCTTCGAGGTGCACGGGCTTTGCGGAGGCAGTGCGATGAGCGGCCTGTCGCTGTCGTCGTCGCTATCGATTCGCCTGCGTGCAGTCTCGGTGCGCTTCGGTTCCGTGCAGGCGCTCAACAACGTGTCGCTCGACCTTCGGCGCGGCGACTTCATCGCGCTCGTCGGCGCCAACGGTTCGGGCAAGACGACGCTGCTGCGCGCGTTGAACGGCGGGGTCCGGCTGCGCACCGGCGCGCGCGAACTGGCCGATCCATCGGTCGTGCAGGCGATGGTGTTCCAGCGCCCGTTCATGCTGCGCCTGTCGGCGCTGAACAACTTGCGCCTTGCGCTTTGGCTGGCGCGCGTGCCGCGCGGCGAACGCGCCGCGCGCGCGGCGAGCGCGTTGCGCCGCGTCGGCATGGCCGATCTCGGCGACCGCCCGGCGCGCGCCTTGTCCAGCGGCCAGCAGCAGCGGCTCGCGCTGGCGCGGGCCTGGGCGGTCCAGCCTGACGTCCTGTTCCTCGACGAGCCCACCGCCAGCCTCGACCCGAGCGCGAAGAAGGAGGTCGAGGCCTTGCTGGCCGGCTTCGCGGCCGAGGGCATGACCCTGGTGATGAGCACCCACAACCTCGGCCAGGCCAAGCGCCTGGCGAGCCGGGTGGTCTACCTCGACCAGGGCGAGATCCACGCGGACATGTCCACCGACGGGTTCTTCAGCGACCGTGTCGGCGAGCGCGCCGCCCTGTTCCTCAAAGGAGAAATGCCATGGCAACTCAAAGCGTGATTCAAGGTATCGCACGGCGCGCCGCACTGGCGTTGACGGTGGCGGGCGTCGCCTTCGCGGCGGCGCTGCCGGCGCGCGCGCAGGACAACACCAGGTTCATCGTGATGGCCTCGACCACCAGCACCGAGCAATCGGGCCTGTTCGCGCACCTGCTGCCGGCGTTCACCAAGGCCAGGGGCATTGAGGTGCGCGTGGTCGCGCTCGGCACCGGGCAGGCGCTCGACATGGGCCGCCGCGGCGACGCCGACCTGCTGTTCGTGCACGACCAGGCGGCGGAAGAGAAGTTTGTCGCCGAAGGCTGGGGGCTCGAGCGCCGAGCGGTCATGTACAACGATTTCGTCATCGTCGGGCCCAAGGCCGACCCAGCCGGCGTGAAGGGCAAGGACGTGGTCGAGGCGATGAAAAAGCTCGCTGCGTCGAACAACGCGTTCATTTCGCGCGGCGACAACAGCGGCACCCACGCCGCCGAGCTGCGCTACTGGAAAGCGGCCGGCATCGACAACCCCGCCGGCAAGGTGGCCGGCTACAAGGAGTGCGGTTGCGGCATGGGGCCGGCGCTGAACATCGCCGCCTCGACCAACGCCTACGTGCTGGCCGACCGCGGCACCTGGCTGTCGTTCAAGAACCGGGCCGACCTGGCGGTGCTGGTCGAGGGCGACACGCGTTTGTTCAACCCGTACGGCGTGATCGTCGTCAGCCCGGCCCGGCACCCGCATGTGAAGAAGGAGCTGGCCCAGGCGTTCGCCGACTGGGTGGTTTCGGCAGACGGCCAGGCCACGATTGCCAGCTACAAGATCGGCGGCGAGCCGTTGTTCTTTCCGAACGCCGGCAAGAAGTGATCCGCTGCGGCGACCCTTCAAAACGGCCGCGAGCCCGGCCCAATCTGTTCCATTCCATATAAGGGAAAACCACTGCTTTGCATGGCGGGCAGCGGCCCGAACAATGCAGGTCGATCCCCACCTGCAACTCGGCAGCACTGCCCCAAGGAGACCACCGTGAGCGTTCCTCTTTCCCTCACCGTCAACGGCAAGGCCGTGTCGGCCAACGTTGACCCGCGCATGCTGCTGGTGCAGTTGATTCGCGAGCAGTTGCTCCTCACCGGCACCCACGTCGGCTGCGACACCGCGCAGTGCGGCGCCTGCACCGTGCACCTGAACGGCCGCGCCGTGAAGTCGTGTTCGATGCTCGCCGTGCAGGCCCAGGGCGGCACGGTCACCACCATCGAAGGCCTGGCAACGAACGGCGAACTGCACCCGATGCAGGCTGCCTTCCGCGAATGCCACGGCCTGCAATGCGGCTTCTGCACGCCGGGCATGGTGATGTCGTCGGTGGCGCTGCTGCAAGACAACCCGGGTGCCAGCGAGCAACAAATCCGTGAAGGCCTGGAAGGCAACATCTGCCGCTGTACGGGGTATCACAACATCGTCAAGTCGATCCAGCTTTGCCAGAGCGGCAAGGTCGGCGCTGCGGCCTGAAGTCAAGGAGAACACGATGACCGACATGTCCAATTCCCCCATCGGCAAGCCCCTGCTTCGCCGCGAGGACTACCGCTTTCTCACCGGCGCCGGCCAGTACACCGACGACGTGACACTGCCTGGCCAGACCTACGGCGTCTTCCTGCGCTCGCCGTATGCGCACGCCCGCATCAAGTCGATCGACACCAGCAAGGCCGCGAAGGCCCAAGGCGTGGTGATGATCTTCACCGGCGCCGACCTGGCCGAGGCCAAGGTGGGCGGCCTGCCCTGCGGCTGGCTGATCCACAGCAAGGACGGCACGCCGATGAAGGAGCCAGGGCACCCGGTGCTGGCACAAGGCAAGGTGCGCCACGTGGGCGACCAGGTCGCGCTCGTCGTCGCCGAGACCTGGCTCCAGGCCAAGGACGCTTCCGAGTTGATCGAGGTCGACTATGAAGAACTGCCGCCGGTGATCGACATCAGCACTGCCGACGGCGCGGGCTCGGCGGTGCACGACGACGTGCCGAACAACGTCTGCTACGACTGGGGCCACGGCAGCAAGGAGGCGGTAGACGCCGCCTTCGCCACCGCCACCTGCGTCAGCACGCTGGAGTTCACCAACAACCGGCTGATCCCGAACGCGATGGAGCCGCGTGCGGCCAACGCCACCTACACCCGTCACGACGAGAGCTACACGCTGTACGTCGCGAATCAGAACCCGCACGTCGAGCGGTTGTTGATGTGCGCCTTCGTGCTCGGCCTGCCGGAATCGAAGGTGCGCGTGATCGCGCCCGACGTGGGCGGTGGTTTCGGTTCGAAGATCTTCCTGTACCCCGAAGAGACGGCCCTGGTCTGGGCCAGCAAACGCGTCGGCCGGCCGATCAAGTGGACGGCCGAGCGCAGCGAATCCTTCCTGACCGACGCCCACGGCCGCGACCACGCGACGCGGGCCGAACTGGCGATGGACGCGGAAGGCCACTTCCTCGCGATGCGGGTGAAAACCATCGCCAACATGGGCGCCTACCTGTCCACGTTCGCGTCGAGCGTGCCGACGATCCTGTACGCCACGCTGCTCGCCGGCCAGTACAAGACGCCGGCCATCTATGCCGAAGTCAAGGCGGTGTTCACCAACACCGCGCCGGTCGATGCGTACCGCGGCGCGGGCCGGCCCGAGGCGACGTATGTGGTCGAGCGGCTTGTTGAAACTGCGGCGCGCGACATGAAGATGGACCCGGCCGAGATCCGCCGCAAGAACTTCATCACCGAGTTCCCGTATGCGACGCCGGTCGGCCTGACCTACGACACCGGCAACTACGAGGCGCATCTGGCCAAGGCGATCGCCATCGCCGACGTGGCCGGGTATCCCGCGCGTAAGGCG
>JANOVJ010000484.1:0-2150 GCA_031417295.1 bacterium
CCGCGCAGCGCACGCAGGCGTTGAAGAACGTCACGGTCGCTCGCCGACTGTCGGACCGCGAGCCGGTCGTTCCCGACGACGGCGACCGCGGTCTCGATGTCGTCGCCCTCCTTCAGCCCCGGCACGTCCGCCACCGCTGCCGGCAACCGAACGGCCAGGATGTTGCCCCACCTGAAAACCTGCATCGCCGGCTCCTTCGATCACTCAATGCACCGGCTGAGCTGGATATCCAGACACAGGCCTGGCAGCCGATCAGCGCGGGAAGCGCTCACGCAACTTCAGCTTCCAGAACTTGCCGGTCGAAGTGCGCGGCACGGCGTCGATGACCTCGAAGCGGTCGGGCACCTGCCACTTTGCGAAGCCGTGCTTCAGCAGGTGCGCGGCGAGTTCCTCGGCGCTCGCCGCCTGCCCGGTCTTGAGCACGATGCAGGCCAGCGGACGCTCGCTCCACTTCACATCGGGGATCGCGATCACGGCCGCTTCGGCAACGGCCGGGTGCGCCATCAACGCGTTCTCCAGATCGACCGAACTGATCCATTCGCCGCCGGATTTGATCAGGTCCTTGGTTCGGTCGGTGATGCGCACAAAGGCCAGTTCGTCCATCGTCGCCACGTCGCCGGTGCGCAGCCATCTCTGCCCACTCTCGTCGGCGGTGAACTTGTCGTCCGTCACCGGCACCTCGTGGTACGAGCCGGTGATGAACGGCCCGCGCACCTGGATCTCGCCCGGCGTCTTGCCGTCGCGCGGCGCGTTGCTGCCGTCTTCGGTGCGGATGCGCACATCGACCAGCGGCACCGGGCTGCCGGCCATCGCGGCGCGGCGGAAGTGCTCGTCTTCCGACGCACCCATCAACTCGGCACGCGGATAGGAAACGGTGGCCAGCGGCGACGTCTCCGTCATGCCCCAGCCCTGGCCCAGCGTGATGCCGTGCTTGGCGAAGGCGCGGATCAGCGCCTCAGGCACGGCCGCACCGCCGACCATCGAGCGCAGGCCCGTTGGCAGCTTCCAGCGGCCCGGCTGCTTCTCCTGCGCGGCATCGAAAGTCTGGATCAGCCCCATCCAGATGGTGGGCACGCCGATCGACAGCGTGGGCGGCTCGATCTGCATCAGGTCGAGCAGGTCGTCGGGGTGCAGGTGAGGGCCGGGAAAGACCATCTTCACACCCATCATCACAGCGGCATACGGGATGCCCCAGCAATTGGCGTGGAACATCGGCGTCACCGGCAGCAGGCAGTCAGTGCCCTTCAGGCCCCAGCAGTCGCCGGTGCAGCCGACCAGCGTGTGCAGCACGGTCGAGCGGTGCGAATAGACGACGCCCTTGGGCCGGCCGGTGGTGCCCGACGTGTAGCACATCGAGGTCGGATCGTTCTCGTCGTGCGGTGCGTACTCGAAGCCGTCGGGGTTGGCGCCGTCGAGCATGGCTTCGTAGTCGACGAACTCTGCCGGTACCGGCGCGCCTGAGAAAGGAAACACGATCACCTTTTCGAATTTGTGCAGGTGCGCGAACTGCCGGTACAGCGGCAGCAGGATGTCGTCGAGGATCAGGAAGCGGTCGTTCGCGTTGCCGGCGATCCAGCCGATTTCGTCCGGTGCGAGGCGCAGGTTCAGCGTGTGCATCACGCCGCCCGCGGCCGGGATGCCGAAGTAGCACTCCAGGTGCGCGTGGTGGTTCCAGCACAGCGTGGCGACGCGCTCGCCCTTTTGCAGGCCGAGCTGTTTCAGCGCCGAAGCCAGCGCCCGCGTTCGGCGGTAGTACTCCGCGTAGGTGTGCTTGCGCAGCGACTTGTCGGGCAGGCGCGAGACGATTGCGTTGCCGCCGAAGATCGTGCCCGCGCGTTCCAGCAAGTGGTTGAGCGAGAGCGGAACGTTCATCATCGTGCTTTGCATCGCATGTCTCCGGGGTGCGGCGTGGCGCCAGTTTTTCGATTCAGGAAAGCTCCAGCCCGGCATCGCCGCGCGCCGCGTATTCTGCTTCGAGCATGGCCATCACGACCAGCGAGTCATAGCCCACCTCGAGCCGCACCGCGTCGCGCAACGTGCCTTCGACGATGAAGCCCTCGCTCGCGTACAGCGCCTGCGCGCGCGTGTTGTGCGCCTTCACGTCGAGCCAGAAGCGGTGCGCGTGCAGGTCGCGAAACGCCATCTGCTTG
>JANOVJ010000485.1:0-1971 GCA_031417295.1 bacterium
AGATATCTGCTCACGTTTTGCAGCTTCGTCGGCATGGGCAAGGGTTCGCCGTTCAAGATCCTGATGGCGATGGCGTTCGGCTTCGCGCTCGCTGCCGTGGGCATGGACACCGTGACCGGGCAACTGCGGTTGACCTTCGGCCAAACCGAGATGATGCGCGGCTTCGACTTCCTGATCGCGGTGATCGGCCTGTTCGGCATCGGCGAGATCCTGCTGTCGTTGGAAGAGGGGCTCAAGTTCCTGGGCAAGGCGGCGCGCATCAACGCCAAGGTCGTGTGGGAAACGTGGAAGGAACTGCCGCGCTACTGGGTCACGTCGCTGCGCAGCGCGCTGGTCGGCATCTGGATGGGCATCACCCCGGGTGGCGCCACGCCGGCCTCGTTCATGAGCTACGGGCTGGCCAAGAAGATGTCGAAGAACGGCGCGAAGTTCGGCACTGGCGAGATCGAGGGCGTGATCGCGCCCGAGACCGCGGCCCACGCCGCCGGCACCGCCGCGCTGCTGCCGATGCTGGCGCTCGGCATCCCCGGCTCGCCCACCGCCGCGGTGCTGCTGGGCGGCCTGCTGATTTGGGGCCTGCAGCCCGGGCCGCTGCTGTTCGTCGAGCAGAAAGACTTCGTCTGGGGCCTGATCGCCAGCATGTACCTGGGCAACATCGTCGGCCTGATCGTGGTGCTCACCACGGTGCCGCTGTTCGCCTCGATCCTGCGCATTCCGTTCTCGATCGTCGCGCCGGTGATCGTCGTCATCTGCGCCATCGGCGCCTACACCGTGCACGGCGCGATGCTCGACATCTGGTTCATGCTCGGCTTTGGCGTCATCGGCTACGTGTTCAAGAAGCTCGACTACCCGCTCGCGCCGCTGGTGCTGGCATTGGTGCTGGGCGACAAGGCCGAAGACTCGTTCCGCCAGTCGATGCTGGTCTCGCAGGGCGAGCTGTCGATCATGTGGGCCAACCCGCTGGTCGGCAGCATCACGACCCTCGCCCTGGTGATGCTGTTCTGGCCGCTGATCTCGAAGGCGCTGCGCGCAATCCGCCCGCGCAAGGCCGACGCGCTGGCCGCGCAGCAACCGATCGACTGAGTTGATGACGGCCCCAAGACGCCTGCGGCGTCGTCCCCCGAGGGGATCTCAGTCGGCTTGGGGCGGCCCAGCGCTCGACTGAGCGGAAGGCGCGCTCCGGCACGTGCCGCGAGCCATGCGCTATCGTTGAGTGAGGCGACCCGCGTCGCGCCATGCAAGCAACAGGAGAGAGTCGATGAGCAAGGCCTTGGAAGGTGTTCGCGTTCTTGACTTCACGCACGTTCAATCGGGGCCCACCTGCACCCAGCTGCTGGCCTGGCTGGGCGCCGACGTGATCAAGGTCGAGCGCCCGGGCGAGGGTGACGCGACGCGCGGCCAACTGCGCGACATCCCGGGTGTGGACAGCCTCTACTTCACGATGCTCAACCACAACAAGCGCTCGCTCACGCTCAACACCAAGACAAAGGGTGGCAAGACGGTGCTCAACAAGCTGATCGAGCGCTGCGACGTGATGGTCGAGAACTTCGCGCCCGGCGCGATGGACCGCATGGGCATCACCTGGGAGCACGTGCAGAAGTTGAACCCGCGGATGATCGTGGCCTCGGTCAAGGGCTTTGGCGCGGGGCCGTACGAGGACTGCAAGGTCTACGAGAACGTGGCCCAGTGCGCCGGCGGCGCGGCCTCGACCACCGGCTTCGACGACGGCCCGCCGCTCGTCACCGGCGCGCAGATCGGCGACAGCGGCACCGGGCTGCACTTGGCGCTCGGGATCGTCGCCGCGCTGTATCAGCGCACCCACAGCGGGCGCGGGCAGAAGGTGCTGGCGCCGATGCAGGACGCGGTGCTGAACCTGTGTCGCGTCAAGCTGCGCGACCAGCAGCGCCTGGACCGCACCCACACGATGCACGAGTACCCGCAGTACCCCGACGGCAAGTTCGGCGACGCGGT
>JANOVJ010000486.1:0-2788 GCA_031417295.1 bacterium
GCCGGTCGCGCCCAGGCCGGCCAGCGCCGCGGCCGGCAGCACCCACACGAGTGCCAGGAGGCCCGCGCCGCGCACCCGGCTGGCAAGGCCCAGACCCAGAGCGCCGCCCAGCAGCGCCAGCAGATAGTGCGGCTGCGGCCACAACGCCGCCTGCTGCAACTGCACGTCGACCCCCGCGAGCCAGGCCAGCGCGAGGCCGGCCAGGATCGCGCCGTAAGCAGGGGCTTGCATGTTGGCAGTGTAGGATTTGCAACCCCCTGCAACGAGTGAGAGCCCATCATGTCTGTCTACGACCGCCTGAAGTCGCTGGGCATCGAACTGCCGCCGGTTTCGGTGCCCGCCGCCGCCTATGTGCCGTTCGTGCGCAGCGGCAACCTGGTCTTCATCTCGGGCCACATCGCGCGCCGCGAAGGCAAGCCCTGGGTCGGGCAGCTCGGCCGCGACACCGACACCGCCACCGGCAAGCAGGCCGCGCGCTCGATTGCGATCGAACTGATGGGCACGCTGCATGCCGCGGTGGGCGATTTGAACCAGGTCGTGCGCATCGTCAAGCTGATGAGCCTCGTCAACAGCACGCCCGATTTCACCGAGCAGCACCTCGTGACCAACGGCTGCTCGGAGCTGCTGGCCGAGGTCTTCGGCGACAAGGGCGCGCACGCCCGCAGCGCCTTCGGCGTGGCCCAGATTCCGCTCGGCGCGTGCGTCGAGATCGAGTTGATCGCCGAAGTGCAATGAGCCTGGGTTCAAGAGGCCTCAAGCCGTCACGGCGCACGCCACTGCTGATGGCAGCGGCCTGCGTGCTCGCCATCGGCGCGGCGCTGGTGGCGCAGCACGGGTTCGACATGCGGCCCTGCCCCTGGTGCATCCTGCAACGCCTGCTCTTCCTCGTCATCGCCGGGCTGTGCCTGCTCACGGCCCTGCTGCCGTGGCGGCGGCTGCGCATCGGGCTGAATGCCGCCACGCTGCTGGTGGCCGGCGCCGGCATCCTGGCGGCGGTGTACCAGCACGAGGTGGCGTCGAAGATGTTCTCGTGCAACCTGACCTTCGCCGACACCGTGCTCGGCGCACTCGGCGTCGAGGCGCTGTGGCCGGCGATGTTCCAGGTCACCGGGAGCTGCGCCGAAGCCGCCGTGTCGGTGCTCGGCCTGCCGTTCGAGTACTGGAGCCTGGCGCTGTTCGCGCTGCTGGGGCTCACCGCAGCGGGCCTGCTGTTGCGCTCGATCCGGGTCGGGCCAAGCCGCAGCTGACCCCGTCGCGGCCGCGGCGGTATCCTTGGCGCCCGCTTGCCGACACGCCATGGCCGCACTGCACATCACCGACATCGAATCGGCCATCAACTGGTGGCGCGAAAGAAAGCCCTCGCCCGACGGCATCACCGCCTGTGCCGAGGTGCGTGCGCTGGCCGAGGTGTATGCGCTGCTCGTCTACTACCACGAGAGCGAATGCGACGAGGCCACGATGCCCGCGTCCGCGCGCAACGCCTGGCTGGCCTGGTACGCCAGCACGCCCGATGCGCCCTGCATCGCGATCTGCTCCACCAGCCAGGGCGACGACGTGTGCAAGGGCTGCGGCCGGACGTTCGAGGAAGTCCAGCACTGGACCGTGATGACGCCGGCCGAGAAGCGCCAGACCTGGCGCCGGATCACGATGGAAGACAGCGCCTGGCGCTTCAACCGCTACGCCGAACGGGCGCGCGAGGCGAGTGGCATCGACCACGCGCCGTTCGGTTCGCAGCCGGCCGGCGCCCCGGCGCGCGCCGGCTGAGAAGCCGGCCGTGCCCGCCAGCGCGGCCCTTGCGCTGAGCCGCAACCCGCGCCAGTCGTTCGCCGACGATGCACGGCGCATCGCGCCGCTGGCCTGGCCGGTGTTCATCGGCCAGGTGGCGGTGCTCGGCTTCACCACCATCGACACCGTGCTCATCGCGCGCTTCAGCGCGCTCGACCTGGCCGCGCTCGCGGTCGGCGCGGCGGCCTACGTCACGGTCTTCATCGGCCTGATGGGCGTGGTGCTGGCACTCGGGCCGATTGCCGGCCACCTGTTCGGCGCGCGCCGGCTGGCCGAGGCGGGCGAGCAGTTTCGCCAGGCGGTGTGGCTGGCCTTGGGCCTGTCGGTGCTGGGCTGCGCGCTGCTCTTCTTCCCGCAGCCGTTCCTGAGCCTGGCCCAAGCCCGGCCCGAGGTTGCAGACAAGGTCCGCGCCTACCTCGGCGCGCTCGCGTTCGCGTTGCCGCCCGCGCTGCTCTTCACCGCCTTTCGCGGCTTCAACACCGCCGTGTCGCGGCCCAAGGCGGTGATGCTGTTGCAGCTCGGCGGCCTGGCGCTCAAGGTGCCGCTGAGCGTGCTGCTGGTCTACGGCTGGGCCGCGCCTGCGGCGTGGGGCGGGTGGCGCCTGCCCGCGCTCGGCGTCGCCGGCTGCGGCATCGCCACGGCGGCGGTGATGTGGTGCCAGTGGTTCGCCGCCGTGGCGCTGCTGCGGCGCGACAAGTTCTACGCGCCGTTCGGCTTGCATCGGCGCGGCTGGGGCCGGCCGCAACTCGCGGCGCAGCGCGCGCTGCTGCGGCTCGGCGTGCCGATGGGTCTGTCGATAGCGATCGAGATCACCGGCTTCACCTTCATGGCATTCTTCATCTCGCGCCTCGGCGCCACACCGGTGGCGGGGCACCAGATCGCCGTCAACCTGGTCTCGCTGATGTTCATGATGCCGCTCGCGCTCGGCAACGCCAGCGGCACACTCGTCGCGCAGCGCCTGGGCGCTGGCGACCTGCGCGACGCTCGGCGGCTGAGCTGGCAC
>JANOVJ010000487.1:0-2376 GCA_031417295.1 bacterium
TGATCGGCCGCCGGTCAGCTGGCAGGGGCGGACACGCAGTGCGGTCCGCCCCTTTTTTTGTGGCTCCCGAAGGCACGCGACAGGCAGACCGGCCGCGACGCCACAGGGCTGCCGAACGCCATCGGTCTGCGAGGCAGGCACCCTTGCCGTAGGCCGAACGGCCCATGCCAGTCGTCACGCCTGTCACCGGCGCTCGCCACACTTCTGCGGTGTTCCCTTCCCCGCCATTCACCTCGTCGCCACGCCTCGCTGCGCTGGCGCATTTTGCGATCTGGCTCGCGGCAGCGGCGCACGCGCAAGCCATCCCGCCAACGCCACCCGCTGCACCTGTGGAAACACGTTTCGACATCCTCGAGTTCCAGATCGAAGGCAACACCGTCTTGAATGCGATGGCGATCGAACGCGCGGTGTTGCCGCAGCTCGGGCCCGGTCGCGACATGGCGGCGGTCGAGGCCGCGCGTTCAGCGCTTGAAGCGGCCTATCAGCAGGCGGGCTACCTCACCGTGCTCGTCGATGTACCCGAGCAGCGCGTTGACGGCGGCGTGGTGCTGTTGTCGGTCGTCGAAGGCAGGATCGATCGCCTGTACGTCACCGGCTCTCGCTACCACGACCAGGGCTGGATCCGCGCTGCCGTGCCCGCGCTGGCAGCCGGCAAGGTACCCGACTTCAACCAGGTGCAGCAGCAGCTGGCCAGCGTGAACCGTGACGATCGCAAGGTGCAGCCTGTGCTGCGGGCGGGCCAGTTCCCGGGCACCGTCGAGGTCGACCTTCAGGTGGACGACCGGCTGCCCCTTTCCGGCAGCGTCGAAGTCAACAACTTCAACTCGCGCGACACCGAACCGCTGCGTCTGGTGGCAACGCTGCGCTACGACAACCTGTTCCAACGCGACCACTCGATCTCGCTGACGGCCGTCACCACGCCGACCCGGCCGTCCGAGTCGCGGGTGCTGTTGACGAACTACGTGATCCCGACGTCGAGTGCGGACAGCTGGGCATTCTCGGCCGTGTGGTCGAACAGCAATGTCGAAACGCTGGGCGGCACGCAAGTGCTCGGCAACGGTACGACCGTCGGCATCAGACGCAACTGGAACTTCGGCACCGGTGGCGCGCACAACCTGGGCCTGGGCGTCGACTACAAGAATCTGAAGGAGAAGATCCCTGCCGGCAACGGGACGATCTCGACCCCGCTGCAATACGCACCGCTGCAACTCTCCTACGCCGGCTCCTGGTCCAACGCCAACGACAACTACGTGCTGAGCAGCGGTCTCACCACGGCCTTCGGCGAGTTGCTGAAGCGCAGCGTCGAGTGCGTCCCGGGGCTCGTCGACGACCAGTTCAACTGCAAGCGACAGGGCGCCAGCGGAAGCTTCGCCGCGCTGAAATTCGACGGCCGCTGGTCGCATTCGCTGGGCTGGGGCAGCACCGGCCTGCGCCTTGGCGGCCAGCTCGCCAGCGGGCCCCTGGTCAGCCCTGAACAGTACGCCCTGGGCGGCGCGGAGACGGTGCGCGGCTATCTCGACGCCACCGTGCTGGGCGACAGCGCCGGCCTGTTCTCGCTCGAGCTGCGCAGCGCAAACCTGGCGCCCGCACAGGACTCACTGCTCACGAACCTGACCCTGCTTGCCTTCGTCGATGCCGGCATCGCCTACCTCATCGAACCGGGCTTCGGCCAGACCGCCAGCGTCACGTTGGTGGGCACCGGGGTCGGCCTGCGGTTCGTGTTTGCACCACAGGTCGAGGGCAGCATCGACCTGGGCTGGCCGCAGAAGACGTCGGCCGTCATGGCAGACGCCGGTTTGCATGTGTACGCCCGGATCGTGGGGCGGTTCTGACCCGCAGGAACTGAGCCCGACATGACCCCACTCCTCGTTCCAAAACGCCCCCGCCGTGCCGGCACCCACGCGGCGCGACCCCATCGCTGGCCGCTCACGCCGCTGGCGGCCGCATTGGCGAGTGCGCTGCCGTGGCTGGTGACCGCCGAGGCCGCACCGCCCGTGGCGCGCGCGGTGCCGGTGCCGGCGGTTTCGTGGCGCGTCAACGGCGCCGGTTCGGCCGCGCCGGTGAACCGGCCGAACGCTCAAGGCGGGGTCGATCAGACGATCGGCCAATCGAGCCCGCGTTCGATCTACCAGTGGGACAGCTTCGACATCGGCGCGGCGAGCAGCGTCACCTTCGACATGGGGCTGAAAGGAGCGAGCGCGCTCAACCGGGTCGTCGGGCCTGGCGCGCCGAGCCAGATCTTCGGCCGTCTCAGCGCCACCAACGGCGGCGAGATCTTCTTGATCAACTCGAACGGCATTCTGTTCGGCCGCGGCGCACAGGTGAACACCGGGGCGCTGATTGCCTCCGCGCTGAATCTCAGCGATGCGGAGTACC
>JANOVJ010000488.1:0-3442 GCA_031417295.1 bacterium
CAGAGCATTCCCTATGGCACGCCGGTCTGGCTGGCCTCGACCGAGCCGCTGTCGAACACGCCGCTGCGCCGGCTCGTGATGGCACAAGACACGGGGAGCGCCATCACCGGCGCCGTGCGGGCCGACTACTTCTGGGGTTGGGGCGAGGCCGCCGAGCAGCAGGCCGGGCGGATGAAGCAGCCGCTGCGGCTGTGGGTGTTGTGGCCGAAGCCCTAGATTGCCGCGCCACACGGTTCAGTCCGCGTTGTCGTCAGATACTGTATGATGAATATCATGCGAAACCCGAAGCCCAACGCCAGAGCGGCCGCCAAAGATGCCACGCACGAACGCATCGTGTCCGTGGCCGCGCGAGCGATCCGTCGCAGCGGCTATGCCGGTACCGGCGTCGCGGACATCATGAAGGAGGCCGGCCTGACGCATGGCGCTTTCTACGCCCACTTCACGTCACGCGAAGCCATGCTGGCCGAAGCGGCGGGGAGGGCATGCGCCGAGTCCGCTGCCGCCGTGGCGGGCGTTGTGGCCGGCGCACCCCCCGACAGGGCGTTGGCATCCCTGCTGGGTGCGTATCTTTCCAGGGAGCATTTGCAGCGTGCTGAAGCAGGATGCCCCCTGGCCGCGCTGGGATCTGAAACACCGCGCCAAGCCGCCGAAGTGCGCCGAGTGGCGACCCGGCACATCAAGGAAATGATTGACCTCGTCGCCCGTCAGTCGCCGGACTGGGGAAAGCCCGGCGCCCACGAATGCGCACTCGTGACCGTCGCCACCATGGTAGGCGCCTTGATGTTGGCTCGCGCAGTGGATGACCCAGGTCTGTCGGACGGCCTGCGCGAGGCCGCGCTCAAACACCTGACCGCTGCCGGTCACTGAATCCACTGACAGATGCCGCCCAGTCGCTCGCACTTACACATTGCAATCATCATGCGACAAGCCTTGCGTGCCAACGCGCTGACGCAGAAACCTCATGAGCATGAAAAACGGAAAGAGCAAGGTTGCGCTTGTCACGGGCGCTTCGTCGGGCATCGGCCAAGCCACGGCAGTGCTGCTCGCGAAGGCTGGCTACACGGTCTACGGCACGAGCCGACGTGGCGGCGATGCGAGCCGGCGATCGTTCGAGATGCTGTCCCTCGACGTGACCAGCGACGAATCGGTCGATGCTGCTGTCCAGCAGTTGATGCAGCGGGAGGGCCGCATCGACCTGCTCGTCAACAACGCCGGCTTCGGGGTCGCTCCTGCCGGGGCGGAAGAAAGCTCGATCGAGCAGGCCCAGTCGATTTTCGACACCAATTTTTTTGGGGTCGTCCGAATGACCCGCACCGTCGTCCCGCACATGCGCAAACAGGGTGCCGGACGCATCATCAACATCGGCTCGGTGCTTGGCGTATTGCCCATGCCATACGGGGCACTTTATGCCGCGACGAAGCACGCGATCGAAGGCTATTCCGAGTCGCTCGACCATGAGCTGCGCACGAGGGGCATCCGGGTATCGGTCATCGAGCCCGCGTACACGAAGACGCCGTTCGACGCGAACTTCCTGGAGCCCGACGCCAAGCTCGACGCGTATCGCGAGGTTCGCGCCGCCGTGAACCAGCGCGTGAAGGAAGTGATGGCCACTGCAGAACAGCCGGGCATCGTGGCTGATGTGGTGCTGAAGGCCGCCAGTGCGGCTCGCCCGCAGCTCCGATACACAGCCGGCGCGCTCGCTGGCCGCCTGATTTGGCTGCGCAGGTTTGCGCCTGCGGGTCTGCTGGACGCCGGGATTCGAAGGGATCTGCGGCTCGACAGGACGCTGGCGGTGAAACCCTCATGAAAGCATTCGTCGTCGATCGCTATCAAAAGAAGACCGCACTGCGGTTGGCGGACATGCCGACTCCGGAACTGCGAGAAGACGAGGTCCTGGTCGAGGTCCATGCCGCCGGCGTGAACCTGCTGGACGCCAAGATCCGGGGCGGCGAGTTCAAGCTCATCCTGCCCTATCGCCTGCCGCTCATCCTGGGGCACGACGTGGCCGGCGTCGTAGTCAAGGTGGGAACGCGGGTGCAGCAGTTCAAGCCGGGTGATGAGGTCTATGCGCGGCCGGATGATTTCCGGATCGGCACGTTCGCCGAATTCGTTCCGGTCAAGGAGGCATCGCTCGCGCTCAAGCCCAAGGGCCTCACGATGGAGGAAGCCGCTTCCATTCCTCTGGTGGGCTTGACGGCATGGCAGGCACTGGTAGCGAAGGCCAACCTGAAGAAGGGGCAGAAGGTCTTCATTCAGGCCGGCTCCGGCGGCGTGGGCAGCTTCGCCATCCAGTTGGCCAAGTACTTGGGCGCGACTGTGGCCACGACGACGAGCGCGGCCAATGTGGCGCTCGTGAAGAGCCTGGGCGCAGACGTGGTCATCGACTACAAGACGCAAGACTTCGAGGACGTCTTGCGCGACCACGACGTGGTGCTGAACAGCCAGGATGGCAAGACGCTCGAAAAGTCCCTCCGCGTGCTCAAGCGCGGCGGCAAGCTCATCTCCATCTCCGGGCCGCCTGACCCCGAATTCGGCAAGGCAATCGCGGCGCCGTGGTTCGTGGGTCTGGTCATGCAGCTGCTGAGCTCCGGCGTCAGGCGAAAGGCGCAAGGCCTGGGCATCGGCTACTCGTTCCTCTACATGAAGGCGAACGGAAGCCAATTGCGCGAGATCACCCGGCTCATCGAGGCTGAAGCCATCCGCCCCGTGATCGATCGGGTCTTCCCCTTCGAGTCGACCAACGAGGCGCTGGCCTACGTCGAGGCAGGCCGCGCCAAGGGCAAGGTCGTCATCAAGATCAAGTGAAGCCGGGTTTCTCACCCCAACCTCTGGAGGTTCCGATGAAGATCGAGAGTGCTGTTGTCCTCGTCTGCGGCGAGCTGATGAGGTCATCATGACCACCACGCTTGCCGGTGCAGATGTTGCGCCTCCGGTGCCAACGCGCACGCAGCAGATGCTGCACGGGCCGCTGCTGCCGACGCTGCTGCGCCTGGCCACGCCCAACGTCGTCGGCCTGTTCGCGATGACGGTGGTCATCGGCTACGACGGCTACATCCTGGGCCGGCTCGGGGCCGACGCGCTGGCCGGCATTGCCCTGGTGTTTCCGCTGTCGATGCTGATGCTGCAGATGTCGGGCGGCGGCATCGGCGGCGCCGTGACCGCCGCCGTCGCACGCGCGCTGGGCGCAGGGCGCGACGAGGACGCCGGTCGCCTGGCGCAACAGGCGCTGTTCATCGGGTGCCTGTTGGCGGCCGCATTCACGGTCGTGTTGTTGGGCTTCGGGCGGAACATCTTTGCCGCCATGGGCGGGCGCGGTGCGGCCCTCGATGCCGCAATGGCCTACTCCACGGTTCTGTTCAGTGGCGCCATCGTCATCTGGACAACGAACCTGCTGGCGGCCGTGGTGCGCGGCGCGGGCAACATGCTGCTGCCGGCGTTGATG
>JANOVJ010000489.1:0-7765 GCA_031417295.1 bacterium
AGGTCAAGCCGCGCATCATGACGCTCACGCAGAGCACCTACGACGGCGTGCTCTACAACACCGAAGCGATCAAGGGCACGCTCGACGGCTGGATCGACACGCTGCATTTCGACGAGGCCTGGCTGCCGCACGCGGCGTTCCACCCGTTCTACGGCAACTTCCATGCGATGGGCAAGCGCCGCACACGGCCGAAGGAAGCGATGGTCTACTCGACCCAGTCGACGCACAAGCTGCTGGCCGGCATCAGCCAGGCGTCGCAGGTGCTGGTGCAGGATTCGCAGACGAAGCGGCTCGACCGGCACCTGTTCAACGAGGCCTACCTGATGCACACCTCGACCAGCCCGCAGTACGCGATCATCGCCAGCTGCGACGTCGCCGCGGCGATGATGGAGCCGCCCGGCGGCACCGCGCTGGTGGAAGAGAGCATTGCCGAGGCGATGGACTTCCGGCGCGCGATGCGCAAGGTCGACAAGGAGTTCGGCAAGGACTGGTGGTTCAAGGTCTGGGGCCCGGACAAGCTGGCCGAGTCGGGCATCGGCAAGTCGGACGACTGGATGATCCGGGCCGACGCCAAGTGGCACGGCTTCGGCGCGCTGGCCGACGGCTTCAACATGCTCGACCCGATCAAGGCGACGCTGGTCACGCCGGGGCTCGACGTTTCGGGGAAGTTCGCGAAGATCGGCATTCCGGCGAGCATCGTCACCAAGTACCTGGCCGAGCATGGCGTGATCGTCGAGAAAACGGGGCTCTACTCGTTCTTCATCATGTTCACGATCGGCATCACCAAGGGCCGCTGGAACACGCTGCTCACGGCCTTGCAGCAGTTCAAGGACGACTTCGACAAGAACGCGCCCACCTGGCGCGCGCTGCCCGAGTTCTGCGCCGCGCATCCGCGCTACGAGCGCATCGGCCTGGCCGACTTGTGCCAGAGCATCCACGCCGCCTACGCCAAGGGCGACATCGCGCGGCTGACGACCGAGATGTACCTGTCCGACCTGCACCCGGCGATGAAGCCGAGCGATGCGTTCTCGCACATTGCCCACCGCACGACACAGCGCGTGCCGATCGACGCGCTCGAAGGCCGCGTCACGACCTCGCTGCTGACGCCGTACCCGCCGGGGATTCCGCTGTTGATCCCGGGCGAGCGCTTCAACAAGAAGATCGTCGACTTCCTCAAGTTCACGCGCGAGTTCAACACCGGCTTTCCGGGCTTCGACACCGACGTCCACGGCCTCGTCGAAGAAGTCGACGCCGCCGGCGTGCGAGGCTATTTCGTGGACTGCGTGCGCGAGGCCTGACCCCAAGGGGCGGGCGCCCGCACGCTCATCAAGAAGCGGCTGCGAGCCCGCCGGCCATCACCTGGCTGAAGCCGCCGTCCACGTAAGTGATCTCGGCGGTGACGCCGGCCGCCAGGTCGGACAGCAGGAACGCGGCGACGTTGCCCACGTCGTCGATCGTCACATTGCGGCGCAGCGGGGCGTTCTGCTCGACCACGTCGAGGATCTTGCCGAAGCCCTTGATGCCAGACGCCGCCAGCGTCTTGATCGGCCCGGCCGAAATGCCGTTGACGCGCACGCCGCGCCCGCCCAGGCTTACCGCGAGGTAGCGCACGCTGGCCTCGAGCGACGCCTTGGCCAGGCCCATCGTGTTGTAGTTGGGCACCACGCGCTCGCTGCCCAGGTAGGTGAGCGTCAGCAGCGCGGCACCGGTGCGCAGCCGCGGCGCGGCGGCCTTGGCCAGGGCCGGGAAGCTGTAGCTCGACACGTCGTGCGCGATCCGGAACGCCTCGCGCGACAGGCCCTCCAGAAAGTCACCTGCGATGGCCTCTTTCGGCGCGAAGCCGATCGAATGGACGAAACCGTCGAATTCGGGCCAGGCCTCGCCGAGTTGCGCGAACAGGCGCTCGATCTGGGCGTCGTCGGCCACGTCGCAGTCGAACAGCAACGAAGAGCCGAATTCGGCGGCGAACTCGCCCACCCGGTCGCGAAAGCGCTCGCCCTGGTAGCTGAACGCCAGCTCCGCGCCTTCACGCCGGCAGGCGCGGGCGATGCCGAAGGCGATGGATCGGTTCGACAGCACACCGGTGATCAGGAACCGCTTGCCGGCCAGGAATCCCATGGGTTCTCCGTTGCTTTGGGGGTGACGGGCGCCGATTCTGTCATGCGGCCCCGTGCTGACGCTGGCTCGCCACCGCGCTTCGCGTTGCGGCCGCCGGCCCGGACCCTATTGACACCCTCGCGGCTTGCCGGTAGCGCAAGATCGGGCTAGAATTCGCCTTTCGCAAGAAAACTGCATGGGCGGATTCTTCCAGCCCTTTTTTTTTGCTCGATCAACATTGCACAGCAGAAGCTTCAGCAGCCAGCGCAGCCATGAATTGGCAGACCGTCGTCGAAAACACCGTCAGCACCATGGGGTATGAGCTCGTCGAGACCGAGCGCACCCCGGGTGGGCTGCTGCGCGTGTTCATCGACCGCGTGGTGGGCGACGCGCGCGGCGAGTTCATTGTGGTCGAGGACTGCGAAGCGGTGACACGCCAGCTCCAGCATGTGCTCGAGGTTGAAGACTGCAGCTACTCGCGGCTCGAAGTGTCATCGCCGGGGCTTGACCGGTTGCTGATCAAGGCGGCCGATTTCGAGCGCTTCGCCGGGCAGCCGCTGAACCTGACGCTGAGGCTGCCGTTCAAGGGCCGAAAAAAGTACCGCGGCACGCTGCTCGGCGCGGTTGCGGGTGAGGGCGGTGGTTGGCGCTTGATGCTCGACGCGCCCGAACCGGCGGCGCCAGGCGGGGCCAAGCCGGTTGCCGCCGAGGTCGATCAGGTGCTCGATTTTCAGTTGGATGAAGTTCGTGAGGCCCGGCTGGTGCCGGTGCTCGATTTCAAGGGTCGCCGGTTCCTGCCGGCGGCGCCGGCCGGTGCCGAGGCACAGGCGGCTGTGGACGGAGGTCTTGGACGATGAACCGCGAATTGTTGATGTTGGTCGATGCGATCTCGCGCGAGAAGAGCGTCGAGCTTGAAGTGGTGTTCGGCGCGGTTGAAGCGGCGCTGGCGTCGGCCACCAAGAAGCTGCATGGCGGCGAGGTCGACGTGCGCGTCTCGGTCGATCGCGACACCGGTGTCTATGAAACCTTCCGCCGCTGGCATGTGGTGCCGAACGAAGCCGGGCTGCAAATCCCCGACGCCGAGGTGTTGCTGTTCGAGGCTCAAGAGCAGATCGAGGACATCGAGGTAGACGACTACATCGAAGAGCCGATCGATTCGGTCACGATCGGCCGCATCGGCGCGCAGGCCGCCAAGCAGGTGATCCTGCAGAAGATCCGCGACGCCGAGCGCGAACAACTGTTGACTGATTTTCTGTCGCGCGGCGACAAGGTCTTCGTCGGTACCGTCAAGCGGCTCGACAAGGGCGACGTGATCGTCGAGTCGGGCCGGGTCGAAGGGCGCTTGAAGCGCAGCGAGATGATCCCGAAGGAAAACCTGCGCACGGGTGACCGTGTGCGGGCCTTCATTCTGGAAGTGGACCCGACGTTGCGCGGGCCTCAGATCATCCTGTCGCGCAGCGCGCCGGGTTTCATGATCGAACTGTTCGCGCTCGAAGTGCCGGAGATCGAGCAAGGCCTGCTTGAGATCAAGAGCTGCGCCCGCGACCCGGGTTCGCGCGCCAAGATCGCCGTGGTTTCGCACGACCGCCGCGTCGACCCGATCGGCACCTGCGTCGGCGTGCGCGGCTCGCGCGTCAACGCGGTCTCGAACGAGATCGCCGGCGAGCGCGTGGACATCGTGCTCTGGTCCGAAGACCCGGCGCAGTTCGTGATCGGCGCGCTGGCCCCGGCCAATGTGCAGTCGATCGTGGTCGATGAAGAGCGCCACGCGATGGATGTGGTGGTCGATGAGGAAAACCTCGCCATCGCCATCGGCCGTGGCGGCCAGAACGTGCGCCTCGCGTCCGAGATGACCGGCTGGCGCATCAACATCATGAGCGCCGAGGAATCGCAGGCCAAGCAGTCGGTCGAAAGCGACGGCCTGCGCAAGCTCTTTGTCGACAAGCTCGACGTCGATGCCGAGGTGGCCGACATCCTGATCGCCGAGGGCTTCACCAGCCTCGAAGAAGTGGCCTATGTGCCGATGCAGGAAATGTTGGAGATCGAGAGCTTCGACGAAGACACCGTCAACGAATTGCGCACCCGGGCCAAGGATGCGCTGCTGACGATGGAAATCGTGCGCGAGGAAAAGGTCGAAGACGTGTCGCAGGACCTGCGCGACCTCGAAGGCGTGACCGCCGACCTGATCGCCCGCCTCTCCGACGGCGGCATCCACACCCGCGACGACCTGGCCGACCTGGCCGTTGACGAACTGACCGAGATGTCGGGCGTCGGCGAGGAGCAGGCCAAGGCACTCATCATGAAAGCGCGCGAACATTGGTTCACCACCTGAACCCCGCCCGCACCGCAAGCAGCAAGCAAGGAACGCAACAATGGCCGTGACCACCGTCGCCCAGTTCGCCGCAGAAATCAACCGCCCCGCGGCGGGGCTGCTCGAGCAGCTCCAGACGGCCGGCGTGGCGAAGGCGTCGATCGACGACGCGTTGACCGACGCCGACAAGGAGCGCCTGCTCGACCATCTGCGCTCGGCCCACGGCACCGGCGCCGTCGAGCGCAAGAAGATCACGCTGACGCGCAAGTCGACCAGCGAGATCAAGCAGGCCGATTCGAGCGGCAAGGCGCGCACGATCCAGGTCGAGGTGCGCAAGAAGCGCACCTTCATCAAGCGCGACGACGCGGCCCCGGCCGAGCCCGAAGCGCCGGCTATCGACGAGGCCGAACTGCAACGCCGCGAAGACGAAGCCAAGGCCCAAGCCGAGCAACTGCGTCAGCAGGAAGAAGCACTGGCCGAGAAGCGCCGAGCCCGCGAGGAACAAGAACGCATCGAACGCGAGGCGGCCGAAACGCGGCAACGCGAAACCGCCGAGCGCGCCGCCGCTGAAGCTGCGGCCGCCGCGCTCGCCGCAGCGAGTGCACCGAAGAAGACCGCCGCCCAGAAAGCAGCCGACGAGAAGGCGGCGCTTGCTGCCGCCGCGGCTGCTGCTGCAGCGCCCGCGCCGGCCCCGGCCGAGCCGGCCAAGCCTGCGCTGCGGGTGATCAAAGCCGCCGATGTGGTGGACGAGGAAAAGCAGCGCCTGATCGACCTGGCCAAGCGCCGCAAGGCCGCCGAAGACGAAGCCGCGGCGATCCGCACGATGATGAACGCGCCCAAGCGCGTGCTCGTGCCGCACAAGCCGCCGGAAGAAGTCAAGCCGGTGGTTGAAATCAAGGGCACGATCCACAAGAAGGTTGGCGCGCCAGGCGCTACCACGGCTGCGGCGGGTGCAGCCAAGCCGGGCGACAAGAAGTCGGTCAAGTCGGAGAAGCTGTCTTCGAGCTGGGCCGACGACGCGGCCAAGCGGCGCGGTCTGAAAACGCTGAACACCGGCGGCGGTGCCCGCCCCGGCTGGCGCGCCCCGCGCGGTGGCCGCCGTGGCGACCGCAACGACGGTGGCGGCACCCCGTTCCAGGCTCCGGTCGAGCAGCAGGTGCAGGAGGTGCACGTGCCCGAGACCATCAGCGTGGCCGACCTGGCGCACAAGATGTCGGTCAAGGCTTCCGAGGTCATCAAGCACCTGATGAAGCTGGGCCAGATGGTCACCATCAACCAGCAGCTTGACCAGGAAACGGCCATGATCCTGGTCGAGGAAATGGGCCACACCGCGTTCGCGGCCAAGCTCGACGATCCGGAAGCCTTCCTCGAAGCCGGTGAAGGCGAACATGAGGGCGAATCGCTGCCCCGCGCTCCGGTCGTGACCGTGATGGGCCATGTGGACCACGGCAAGACTTCGTTGCTCGACTACATCCGCACCGCGCGCGTGGCGGCGGGCGAGGCCGGCGGCATCACGCAGCACATCGGCGCGTACCACGTCGACACGCCGCGCGGAATGATCACCTTCCTCGACACGCCGGGCCACGCCGCGTTCACCGCGATGCGTGCGCGGGGCGCCAAGGCGACCGATATCGTGATCCTGGTCGTGGCCGCAGACGACGGCGTGATGCCACAGACGAAGGAGGCCATCAGCCACTCGAAGGCGGCCGGCGTGCCGATCGTGGTCGCGATGAACAAGATGGACAAGCCCGAGGCGAACATCGAGCGGCTCAAGTCGGAACTCGTCGCCGAAGGCGTGGTGCCGGAAGACTTCGGTGGTGAATCGCCGTTCGTCGGCGTCTCGGCCAAGACCGGCCTGGGCATCGACCAGTTGCTGGAGCAGGTGCTGCTGCAGGCCGAAGTGCTGGAATTGAAGGCGCAGAAAGACGCGCCGGCCAAGGGCCTGGTGATCGAAGCCCAACTCGACAAGGGCCGCGGCCCGGTCGCCACGGTGCTGGTGCAGAGCGGCACCTTGAAGCGCGGCGACATCGTGCTGGCGGGTTCGAGCTACGGCCGCGTGCGCGCCATGCTCGACGAGAACGGCAAGCCTTGCACCGAGGCCGGGCCGTCGATCCCGGTCGAGATCCAGGGCCTGACCGAAGTGCCGCAGGCCGGTGACGAGTTCATGGTGCTCGGCGACGAGCGCCGGGCGCGCGAGATCGCCACCTTCCGCCAGGGCCGCTACCGCGACGTCAAGCTCAACCGCCAGCAGGCGGCCAAGCTCGAGAACATGTTCGACTCGGTGGGCACCAACGTACAGACGCTGGCCTTGATCGTCAAGGCCGACGTGCAGGGCTCGCAGGAGGCACTGGCGCAGTCGCTGGTCAAGCTCTCGACCGACGAGATCAAGGTCCAGATCGTGCACGGCGCGGTGGGCGGCATCAGCGAGAGCGACATCAACCTCGCCATCGCTTCGAAGGCCGTCATCATCGGCTTCAACATCCGCGCCGATGCCGGAGCCCGCAAGCTGGCCGAGAACAACGGCGTCGACATCCGCTACTACAACATCATCTACGACGCGGTCGACGAGGTGAAGGCGGCGATGACGGGCATGTTGGCCCCGGAGCAGCGCGAAGAGATCATCGGCACGGCCGAGATCCGCAAGGTCTTCATCGCCTCGAAGATCGGCACCGTCGCCGGCAGCATGGTCACCTCGGGCGTGGTGCGGCGCGGTGCGCGCTTCCGCCTGCTGCGCGAGAACGTGGTCATCTACACCGGCGAGATCGAGTCGGTGCGGCGCGAGAAAGACGACGTGCGCGAAGCCAAGGAAGGCTTCGAGTGCGGTATCAAGCTGAAGAACTACAACGATGTCGCCGAGGGTGACCAGCTGGAGTTCTTCGAAGTCAAGGAAGTGGCCCGAACGCTGTAAGGCGGATTTGCCCTTGACCGCAAACCCCGCCTTCCCAAAGAAGGCGGGGTTTGTGTTTTCTGGGGCTGAACGACACCACGCGACACCACGCGACACCATGCGACACAAACGCTCCATCCCCAACCGCGGCTTTCGCGTCGCCGACCAGATCCAGCGTGATGTGGCGACGCTGATCCGCGAGCTGAAGGACCCGCGCATCGGCATGGTCACGGTCAACGCGGTCGAAGTGACGGCCGACTACGCGCATGCGACGGTGCTGTTCTCGGTGCTGGTGGGAACGCCCGAAGAATGCGAGACGGCACTCAACGAGGCCGCCGGCTTCATCCGCAACAGCCTGTTCAAGAAGCTGCAGATCCACACCGTGCCGACGCTGCATTTCAAATTCGACCGCACCACCGAGCGTGCAGCCGAACTGAATGCGCTGATCGTCAAAGCCAATTCGACCCGGG
>JANOVJ010000490.1:0-5451 GCA_031417295.1 bacterium
GTACCTGGCGCTCGGCCTGCCGATGCTCGAGGTCTGGGGCCAGACCGAGTCGAGCGGCGCTTCCACCGGCATGCCGGCCGGGCGCATCAAGCCGGGCTCGATCGGCACGGCGTGCAGCTACAACGAAGTCAAGGTCGATGCAGTAACCGGCGAGTTGCTGATCCGCGGCCCGAACGTGTTCATGGGCTACCTGAACCAGCCCGAGAAGACGGCCGAGACCATCGACGCCGACGGCTGGCTGCACACCGGCGACGTGGGCAGCATGGACGCCGACGGCTACTTCCGCATCACCGACCGGATGCGCGACATCATCATCACCGCGGGTGGCAAGAACGTGACGCCGAGCGAGATCGAGAACGAGCTGAAGTTCTCGCCCTACATCACCGACGCGGTTGTCATTGGCGACAAGCGGGCCTACCTCACGGTGCTGATCATGATCGACCAGGAAAACGTCGAGAAGTACGCTCAAGACAACGACGTGCCGTTCTCCAACTACGCCAGCCTCGCCCGTGCGACGGAAGTGCTCGAATTGATTCAGCGCGAGATCGACCGGACCAACAAGAAGTTCGCCCGCGTCGAGCAGATCAAGACCTTCCGCCTGCTCGAAACACAATTGACCGCCGAAGACGAAGAACTCACGCCCACGATGAAGCTCAAACGCAGCCTGGTGCAGAAGAAGTACGCACCGCTGATCGACTCGATGTACCGCTGAACCGCTCGGCGCAACGCTCTGTGAACCGCTCTGTCAACTCTAGCCAACCCAAGGAGACCTTTCGATGAAACACATCCTCACCGCCGTCGCGCTCGTCGTCGGCAGCACCCTGGCCGCCGCGCAGACGCAGGGCGTGACCAAGGACGAAGTGCTGATCGGCTCGATCCAGGACTTGTCGGGCCCGATCTCGGGCTTCGGCAAGGCCATTCGCCAGGGCATGCTGCTGCGCGTGGACGAGATCAACGAACAAGGCGGCATCAATGGCCGCAAGTTCAAGCTGCTGGTTGAAGACTCGGCCTACGACCCGAAGAAGGCCGTGCTGGCGGCGCAGAAGCTCGTCAACCAGGACAAGATCTTCATCATGGCCGGCCACCTCGGCACGGCGCAAAACCTGGCGGCGATGCCGGTGCAGTTCGAGAAGAACGTCGTCAACTACTTTCCGGTCACGGCCGCGCGCGAAATGTACGAGCCGCTGAACCGGCTGAAGTTCGCCTTCGCCGCCACCTACTACGACCAGATGCGAACCCACCTGCCCAAGCTGGTGAAAGACAAGGGCGCGAAGAAGGTGTGCACGATTTACCAGGACGACGACTTCGGGCTCGAGGTCGTGCGCGGCGCCGAGGCCGGGCTCAAGACGATGGGCATGGAACTGGTCGAGAAAACCTCGTTCAAGCGTGGCGCGACCGACTTCTCGTCGCAGGTGGCGCGCATGAAAGGCGCCAACTGCGACCTGGTGGTGCTGGGCACCATCATCCGCGAGACCATCGGCACCATTGGCGAGGCGCGCAAGACGGGCTTCAGCCCGGTCTTCATGGGCAGCAGCGCGGCCTACACCGACCTGATCCACAAGCTCGGTGGCAAGCCGATGGACGGCCTGTACGCCACGATGACGGTGCAGAACCCCTATCTCGACGAGGCTTCGCAGCCGATCCGCTTCTGGGCCACCAAGTACAAGACCAAGTTCAACGAAGACCCGTCGGTGTTCTCGGTCTACGGCTACCTGATCATCGACACCCTGGCCGCCGCAGTGGCCAAGACCGGCCCGAACCTGACGACCGACAGCTTCATCAAGACGATGGACGCGATGACCTTCCCGACCGACATGTTCGGTGGCGCGCCACTGGCCTTCAGCGCGACCAAGCGGCTGGGCAGCGACGCCTCGCGCGTGTCGCAGATCACCGATGGCAAGTGGAAGGTGATTTCCGACTACGCCAAGCCGCCGGCCCCGTGAATGCCCAGGCTCCCTCTCCCGTTGGGAGAGGGTTGGGGTGAAGGAGCAGGACTACTCCGGCAACTGCGCCCCTGCCAGCCGGGCCTGGGCTTCGACGCGGTTCTCATAGCCGGGTGCTAGCGCCTTCGCCGGGTGGCTGGCGGTGAGCTGGCCGATGAAGGGCGGGTGGATCGAGTAGCCCAGCAGGGCCTGCAAGCGCTGCGGCATCGCGCGTGCCACGGTTGTAGGCACGCCGAGGATGAAGTTCTCCTGCGGCCGCGCCCAGGGCTGGCAGTACTGGTTTGAAATGGCGGTGCGCGCGGCGGAAGTCGCGTTCGGCCCGCCGCGATGGACCAGTGTGCCGGAGAACACGATGCACGCGCCGGCCGGTATCGTCGCCTTGATCGCCTGCGCGGCCAGCCGGGTTTCGATTTCGGACTGCTGTGCGCCGGAAAAACTGTTCAGCCCGGCCAGCGGTTCGTCGCTCCACAAGTGGCTGCCGGGAACGATCTGCGTCGCGCCGTTGTCGGCCGTGAAGGCATCGATCGCGACGATGGTGGAGAGCGAGATCATCCCGCGCGGCCGCGGCAGGTGGTAGAACGAATCGTCGTGGTGGAAGGGCTGGGCTGCTTCGCCAGGCGCGATGCGGATCGCCTGCGACGCGGTGAGCAGGAAGTTGGGCAACAGGACGCGGTCGCACAACGCCAGGACGCGCGGGTCGAGCACCATGCGCCAGAACACGCGGGCTCGTGCGACCAGCGTGTAGACGCGCTCGGTCTGCACGCCCTCGAAGCGGTTGCGGCCCTGGTGCGTGCCGAGGTAGAAGGCCAGCTCGCGCCGCACTTCGGCCAGCAGGGCCGGATCGAGAAAATCCTCGATCACGCTGTAGCCCTGCGACTCGATCTCGCGCGCGTGGTGGTCTGTGTCCATGGCGGCCCCTCAACTGACGATGTAGGCCGCGGCGCCGGTGCTCAGCAGCCGGCCCTGGGCATCGAAGAACTCCATGCGCGTCGATGCGACGCGGCTGCCCAGGCGCAGCACCTCGGCGCTGGCGCGGAAGTGCGGGCCGGTCGCGGGGCGCAGGTAGTCGATGCGCAGGTCGATGGTGCCGAGCTTGGCGAAGCGCGCGATGCGGTCGGCGATCGGCTCGTCCATGTGGCGCGCGCCAATGGCGGCCATCACCGCCAGCCCGCCCATCGCGTCGAGCGTGGCGCTGATCACGCCACCGTGCAGGCGCTGGTAGCCCTGGTGGCCGATCAGCGCGGGCCGCATGTCGAGCCGCGCCGCTGCGCGTTCGGGCGCCACATCGGTCACTCGCAGGCCGAGCGTGCGGTTGAAGACGATCAGCTCTTCGAACAGCGTCTTCAGGCGGGCGACGAACTCGGGCTCGAACGCTGCGGCGGCAGTCATTTGGCGCTCTTGTTTTTCATCGCCGTACTGCGCCGGCCCGTCACGTCGCCCGACCATTGCGAGCGTGCGCCGCCCTGGACCTTGGGCGGCGCTGCCATGAACTCGTCGCCCCGGCTGCCCGGCGCCGGCTCGGGCAGCGGCCGGCCCGAGTCGCGCCACTCGGCGGCGGCCTGGAAGCCGTACTGCTCCGCATAGCGCTTGAACCACAGGCCCTCGGGCGAATGGCGGGTGATGCCGTCGAATACGGTCGCGAACATCTGCGTCTGTTCCAGCCCCATCGCATCGACCGCCTGGTTGATGGTGAGCTTGTGCATCATCAACTGGTTCTTCGGCACCCCGGCGATGCGCTCGGCGAGGGCGGCCACCGCCGCGTCGAGTTCGGCGGCGGGCACCGATTGCAAGGCCAGGCCCCAATCCGCCGCCGTGCGGCCGTCGATCAAATCGCCCGTGAACAGCATCCGCTTCGCGCGCTGCGGGCCGAGCCGATAGACCCACATCGCCGTCGTCGGGCAGCCCCACACCCGCGCCGGCATGTAGCCGATCTTCGCGTCGTCGGCCATCACGATCAGGTCGCAGCAGAGCGCGATGTCGCTGCCGCCGGCCGCAGCATAGCCATGGACCTTGCATATCGTCGGCTTGTACGAACGCCACAGGCTCATGAAGTCTTCGGTGTTGCGCTTCATGAAGGCGTAGTCGCGCATCGGGTCCCAAGGCAGGCCCTGGGTGTAGCGGTTGGTCGCGTCGCCCTCGGCATAGTGCTTCAGGTCGTATCCGGCGCAAAAAGCCGGGCCGGCGCCTTGCAGCACGACGACGTGTACCCGCTCGTCGGCGTTGGCAGCCGCGACGGCAGCGCGAATCTCGCCCGGCATCGCGTCGTCGATCGCGTTCAGCCGCTCAGGCCGGTTCAGCGTGATCGTCGCGACGCGCCCGACCACGTCGAGCAGCAAGGTCGAGTAGGGACCTTGCCTGGCCTCTTCACCCGTTGCGCTTTTTGCGCTTCTTGCGCCCCGTGCGTCCTTTGCGTCCGCATTTTTCCTCTTCTTCAGTTTCCCCATCTTCACACTCCCAGTTGCCGAGCCGCCAGTTCCTTCATGATTTCCTCGGCCCCGCCGCCGATCATCATCACCTTGACTTCGCGGTAGATGCGCTCGCTTTTCGTACCCCGCATGTAGCCCATCGCGCCGAGGATCTGCACCGCCTGGTCGGCGCAGAACTGCATCGCCTGGGTGGCGTGGTTCTTCAGCAGGCACAGCTCGGCCACCCACTCGCTGCCGGTGTCGCCCGTTTCCTGGCGCTCGATCAGCGCGTGCAGCCAGGCGCGCGTGCTGGCAATGCGCATCTGCATGTCCATCAGCTTGTGGCGGATCGCCTGGTGCGTCACGAGCGCGGCGCCGAAGGTCTGGCGCTGGCGCGCCCAGTCGAGTGCCTCGTCGTAGCAAACCTGGGCGAAGGCGCAAGCGCCGACCGACATCAGCAGCCGCTCGCCGTTGAAGTTTTCCATGATGGCGCGAAAGCCCGCGCCCTCGTCGCCGATCAAGTGATCGGCGGGCACACGGCAGTTGTCGAAGCGCAGTTGCGCGGTGTCGCTGCACCACCAGCCCATCTTCGCGAGCGGCGTGCGCGAGAGGCCCGGCGCGTCGCCCGGCACGGCGATCAGCGAAATGCCGGCTGCGCCCAGCTGGTTCGCATCCTTGCCTGTGCGCACCGCGAGCGTGATCCAGTCGGCACGCATGCCCGAAGTGATGAACACCTTCTCGCCGTCGATCACCCACTGGCCGCCGTCCAGCCGCGCGGTGGTACGCAGCCGCGCCACGTCCGAGCCGCCTGAAGGCTCGGTGATCGCGAGGGCGGCGATCTTCTCGCCCCGCAACACCGCTGGCACGATGCGCTGCTTCAACGCCTCGGCGCCGTGCGCAATCACCGGCGGCAGGCCGATGTTGTGCGAGAACAGGCTCGCCATCAGGCCGCCGCTGCCGGCACGCGCGATCTCTTCGGTCGCGATCATCCGGTACCAGCCGTCGGCCGGCGTGCCGCCGTAGGCCTCGGGGTAGCCGAGGCCGAGCAGGCCGACATGCGCCGCCCGGCCGTACAGCTCGCGTGGGAAGGTTTCGGCCTCGTC
>JANOVJ010000491.1:0-3322 GCA_031417295.1 bacterium
AACAGCCGCATCATCATCTTGCGGTTCTCGAGCATGTAGCTCACGCCGCTGGGCACGCGCAGGTTGTCTTCGAGCACGAAGTAGCTGCCGCTGCCGTCGGGGTTGGCGGCGCGCACGATGTCGATGCCGGCGATGTGCGAGTAGACGCCGCCCGGCACATCGACACCGACCATCTCGGGCCGGTACTGCGCGTTGTTGACGATCTGCTCGATCGGCACGATCCCGGCGCGGATGATTTCCTGGCCGTGGTAGGCGTCGTTCACAAACCGGTTCAGGGCCGTCACGCGCTGGCGCAGGCCGCGCTCCATCTCGCTCCATTCGTGGGCCGGAATCACCCGCGGGATCAGGTCGAACGGGATCAGGCGCTCGGTGCCCGCGCCGTCGTCTTCCTTCGCGCCGTAGACGGCGAAGGTGATGCCGACGCGGCGAAAGATCACTTCGGCTTCTTCGCGCCGCGACTTCATCACGTCGCCCGGCTGACGCGCCAGCCAGCGCTCGTAGGCGGCGTAGTGCTCACGCACCGAGTCGGGCGTGGCCTGCATTTCGTCGAAGCTGGGTCTCATCGGCCGGTCTCCCTTGTCGCCAGTGCTCGTGCCGCAGGGTAGCAAATTTCGGGCCCCGCCCTGCTCCGTTTTCGTGCATGTCAGGGCGGGGCGGGTGGCACCGGGCTTGCGGGCGGTGGTTCGAGCGCACCGCCGTGGTGCCAGTAACGGCGCGCCGCATCGCGCTGGCACTGGCCGAGCGGCGCGTCCGTCGCGGCGCGAAGCCAGGCGCCGCAATCGGGGCTGGCCCGCACTTCAATGCCGCGTTCTCGGTAGCGCTGCACCACATCGGGCGCCGGGTGGCCGAAGCGGTTGCGGTAGCCGGCCTGCACGAGCGCCAGTTGCGGCTGCACCGCATCGAGGAACGGCGCGCTCGACGAGGTGCGGCTGCCGTGGTGCGGCACCACAAGCAGGTCGCTGCGCAGGGCCGCACCGAAGGCCACCACCAGTGCCGCCTCCTGCTCGCGTTCGATGTCGCCGGTGAGCAGCAAGCTTGTATCCACGCCCTGCACCCGCAGCACACACGACAGGGCGTTGGGCTTGCGCGGGCGCTCGTAGTCCTCGGCCGTGGGGTGCAGCACCTCGAACGCCACGCCGTCCCACTGCCAGCGTTGGCCGGCCTCGCAGCGGCGCTGCGGCACGCTTCCGGCCAGCAGCGCATGGCCGGGTTCGAGGGAGCTGTGGAGTTGGGCCACCGGCAGCGCCTTGAGCAGCGCGGCCGCACCGCCCACGTGGTCGATGTCGCGGTGGCTGAGCATCAGCACGTCGATGCGCGCCTCGCCGGTCGCGCGCAGCAGCGGCAGCAGCACGCGCTGGCCGGCGTCGCTGTCGGGCGAGTATTGCGGGCCGGCGTCGTAGACCAGCAGGTGGTTGCGCGTTCGCAGCAGCACCGCGGTGCCCTGCCCCACATCGGCCACCGTGACCGCGAACTGGCCAACGCCGGGCAGCACCCGCGGCGGCAGCAACAACGGCAGCGCGAGCGGCACCGCCAGCAGGCGCAAGCGCCACGGCAGCGGCAGCACCAGCAGCAGGGCGGCCAACAGCGCCGCGAGCTGGGCCCACAGCGGTGCAACGGGCACGGTCCAGACCGCCAGCGGCCAATGCGCCAACCAGGCCAGCCACGCCACAAGCCCCTGCAAGACCCACGCCCCCAGCGACCACAGCGGCGCGAGGAACACGCCGAGCAAGGCCAGCGGCGTGATCACGAGCGTGACCAGCGGGATCGCCACCAGGTTGGCAAAGAAGCCGACCAGCGAGACCTGCTGAAAGAACAGCAGCGACAGCGGCGTCAGCCCGACGGTGGCGATCAGTTGCGTGCGCAAGCCGGCACCGGCACCGCGCCCCGCACGCCCGGCCATGGCGCGCCAGCCCGCGGTGGCAGCGGGCGCCAGATCGGCCGGCGCGCGGTGCACCGGCTCGGACGCCATCAGCAGCCCCACCGCCATGAACGAGAGCCAGAAACCGGGTTGCAACAGCGCCCACGGATCGGCCAGCGTGACCACCACCGCGGCCGCCAGCAAGACCAGCGGCCAGGGCCAGCGCCTGCCCAGCGATTGCAGCAGCGTGACGGTGGCCAGCATCCACACCGTTCGCTGCGCCGGCACGCCGAACCCGGAGAACACGGCATACGCCAACGCCGCGGCCAGCCCACCCCAGCGCGCGGCCTGGGGCGCGGGCAGCCACAGCATCGCGCGCTCGCTGCGCCGCCACAGCGCGCCGACCGCGAGCCCGGCCAGCCAGGCGAACATCGTCACGTGCAGGCCGCTGATCGACATCAGGTGCGCGACCCCGGTGTTGCGGAACAGATCCCAGTCGTCGCGCTCGATCGCGCCCTGGTCGCCCACGGCGAGCGCCGCCAGCACGCCGGCCGCGCCGGGGTCGCGCACGCTGGCGACGATCGCGTCGCGAACATGCTGGCGCCAGCGCTCCACCGGGTGGCCGGCCGCCTCGGCCAGCCGCAACGCGGGCGCCGTGTCGCGCACATAGCCGGTGGCGCGCACGCCTTGCTCGAACAGGTACAGCTCGTAGTCGAAGCCGTGCGGGTTGGCGTTGCCGTGCGGCTGGCGCAGCCGCACCGCGAAGCGCCAGCGCTGGCCAGCGCGAAGTTCGCTGCGCGGTGGGGCCAGCGCCGCGTCGTCGTGGCTGCCTTTGTACCAGCCGAGGGAGATGCTGCGCGGCACACGAACGGGCTGGTCGGCGAGCGTCGCGTGTTCGACATCGAAGCGGAAGCGCAGCCCCGTGCTGCCGGCTTGCGGCAGGCTGGCGACAACGCCGGTGACGAGCAGGTCACGCCCTTCCAGCGCGGCCGGCAGCGCATCGGCGAGGCGCCAGCCCGCCTGCAAACCGGTCGCGCCCAGGCCGGCCAGCGCGGCGGCGGGCAGCACCAGCGCGAGCGCCAGGTGACGCGGGCGGCGCACCCGGCTGGCAAGGCCCAGACCCAGAGCGCCGCCCAGCAGCGCCAGCAGGTAGTGCGGCTGCGGCCACAACGCCGCCTGCTGCAACTGCGCGCCGACCCCCGCAAGCCAGGCCAGCGCGAGGCCGGCCAGGATGGCGCCGTAAGCAGGGGCTTGCATGTCGGCAGTGTAGGATTTGCAACCCACCTGCAACGAGCGAGAACCCATCATGTCTGTCTACGACCGCCTGAAGTCGCTGGGCATCGAACTGCCGCCGGTTTCGGTGCCTGCCGCCGCCTATGTGCCGTTCGTGCGCAGTGGCAACCTGGTCTTCATTTCGGGCCACATCGCGCGCCGCGAAGGCAAGCCCTGGGTCGGGCAGCTCGG
>JANOVJ010000492.1:0-26064 GCA_031417295.1 bacterium
TCGACCGACGCGGGCTCGGTGTCGCCCTGCGTGACGATGATGCGGCGCAGGTTGGCGCGGTGCTCGCCGGGCACGTCGGCCCAGGCCTTTTCGCCCTTGTGGTCACCGAAGTGGATCTGCCGGTTCGCGTCGCCGGGGTTCAAGAAGATGCCCCAGCGGTAGTCGCGCATCTTGACGTGGCCGAACTGGGCCCAGCCGGCTGGATCGACGCTGACGGCGGTGCGCAGGTACACGTCGTGGTCGGTCGAGCCCTCGGGGCCCATGTCGTCCCACCAGTTGATGAAATTCGGCTGCCAGCCTTCGAGCGCGCGCTGCAGCGTGCGGTCTTCGGCCAGGTTGACGTTGTTGGGGATCTTCTCGCTGTAGTCGATGCTGCTCATGGGGTACTCCGTTGCGTGTTCCTCCCTCTCCCGCAAGCGGGAGAGGGAACCAGACCTAGACTCGGTTCCAGTCGAATGCTGCTTTCTCGCCCTTGCCGTAGACCTTCAGCGCGCCCTTCTCGCCCACCGCGTTGGGCCGCTGGAAGATCCAGTTCTGCCACGCCGTGAGGCGGCCGAAGACGCGGGTGAACAGGTTCTCCGGGCCGTTGAAGCGCAGGTTGGCTTCCATGCCGGTCAGCGCGTCGGGCGACATCGAGACGCGCTCTTCGATCGCGATGCGAATCTCGTCGCCCCAGTCGATGTCGTCGGGGTTGCTCGTCACCAGGCCGAGGGCGAAGGCGGCGTCGGCATCCAGGGGCTGGCCCAGCCTGGCGCGAACGGCGTCGAGCGCAGGCGCCTCGTCGTAGAACTGGCGGCCGAGCCGGCTCTGGCCGGTCACCATCGGGTAGAGGCCGAAGTTGGCCTTCGTCACCGTGATCTTCGGCGCACGGGCCGCGTCGTCGGGCAAGGCCAGGTGGTAGGTGCGGTCGCAGGCCAGCGCCAGTTCGAGCAAGGTGCCCGCAAAACACGAGCCCGGCTCGACCAGAGCGAACAGGCTGCGCGACGACACATCGAACCGGCTGACGGTGCGTCGCAGCAGGCCGATGGTTTCGCGCACCAGCCAGTGGCTCTTGTGCGCCCGCAACGTGGCGTCCATCGCCAGCACGGCGGCGGCGTCGCCCTCGGTCTTGATCAGCCAGGTGCCGATGTCGAGTTCGTTGGTGCGCATCGACAGGATCGCGTCTTCGAGTTCCCGCGCCAGTGCGAGGGGATACCAGGCCGCCCCTGCGGCCTCGATGGCGGCGATGTCGGCGGGCTGCGCGCCGGCCGGGCCGTTGACCGTGAACGTCGCGGTGCGCCTGGCGCGATCGATCGCCACCGTCACGTTCGGGTAGCGCAGCGCATCGGCTTCGATCGTGCACAGGATCGGCGGCAGCGGCACGCCCTTGCCATCAGCCGGGCGATCACTCTTCGCGGCCAGCTCCAACGCCCGCTCCTGCACCTTCTGCGCGAAGACCGAGGTCTTGGCGATGTCGTCCACCAGCCGCCAGTCCTTCGCCTTCTGCCCGCGCACCCCTTCGACGCTGGTGCAGAACAGGTCGGCCAGGTCGTGGCGTACGTGCCTTTTGTCGGTGATGCGGGTCAGCCCGCCGGTGCCGGGCAAGACGCCGAGCAGCGCCACCTCGGGCAGGCTGACCGAACTCGACCGGTCGTCGACCAGGATGATCTCGTCACACGCCAGCGCAAGCTCGTAGCCGCCGCCGGCGCAGGCACCGTTCACGGCGGCCAGGAACTTCAAGCCGCTGTGCTGCGACGAGTCTTCGAGCCCGTTGCGGGTCTCGTTGGTGAACTTGCAGAAATTGACCTTCCACGCATGGCTGGACACGCCGAGCATGAAGATGTTGGCGCCCGAGCAAAACACCTTTTCCCTGGCGCTGGTGACAACCACCGTGCGCACCTCGGGGTGCTCGAAGCGGACCCGGTTGATCGCGTCGTTCAACTCGATGTCCACGCCCAGGTCGTAGCTGTTGAGCTTGAGCTTGTAGCCCGGGCGCAGGCCGGCGTTCTCGTCGAAGTCGGCCACCAGCGTGGCCACCGGGCCCTCGAACTTCAGCTTCCAGTGGCGGTAGCGAGACGGTTCGGTCTGGTAGTCGACGCGGGGGGCGTGATCCACGGTGAACTCCTTCTGGCAGTGAAGCGGCGGGGCGGGAGGAAATCAGCAGTAAATGCATCATATTGCATACGCCGTCGGCATGCAATGCATTTTCATTCATGCTTTCGGGACGTGCCTATCCGGCGATGCCGAGGGCATTGCGCACCATCGCGCGCAAGGTGTGGAACGTCACCTTCAGTGGCTGGGCGCTCGTGTCGAGCTGGAACTCGGCTTGCGAGTAGAAGGCGCCGCGCCCGGCCAGGATGCCTTTCAGGTCGTCCATCGCTTCCTGGCTGTCGGCCATGGGCCGCAGGTCGCCCTGGGCGATCACGCGGTTCATGTGATCCTCGGGCCGGGCCTTCAGCCACACCGTGGTGCACTGGGACAGCAACAGGTTGAAGCTGGCCGCGTCCGAGACCAGCCCGCCGGGCGCGGCGATCACCGCGCTCCGATGAACCCCGATCGCCTCCTCCAGCGCCCGGCGCTCATAGCGGCGGTAGGCGTTCTGCCCGTACAGGCCCTGGACTTCGGCCACGCTGCAGCCGGCGAAGCGCTCGATCTCGCGGCCGATCTCGACGAAAGGCACGGCCAGGTCGTCAGCCAGCATCCGGCCCAGCGTCGATTTACCGGCTCCGCGCAGGCCGATCAAGGCGATGCGGGCACTGCGGGGCGCCTTCGCCGGCTGGGCGCTGCCGGGCCCGAGCAGCGGGCCGATGACCTCACGCACCCGGCGCAGCGCGGCTTCGTCCCGGTGCTCGAGCAGTTGGCGGATCAGCAACCATTCGGGCGACGCCGTGGTGATGTCACCAAGCAGTTCGGCCAGCGCGCATTGCAGCGCCTGCGCGACCTGCTGCAACACCAGGATCGAGGCATTGCCCATGCCTTGCTCGAGGTTGGCCAGGTGGCGCTCCGACACGCCGGCAGCCCGCGCGAGCGCCTTGCGCGTCATGCCGCGCCGCGCCCGCAACGAGCGCAGCTGCTCGCCGAGCGCCACGAGGAACGGGTTCTTCTCCGACGCGCTGTCGCCCTCGGCCGAGCGGTCGCCCGAGGACGGGATCGCTTCTACCGGCGTCGAGGCGGCGCTACGCGGCATGGTGCGTTTGCGTCGGTGGCGTGGTTCCAGGCACGGCAATAGTCTTCATCGCTGGGAATCCTCAGATGATCGCGCTGTCCCGCAGTTGCGCGCGCAGTTGCTGCCGGCCGGCCCGGTTCGTCGAGCGCCAGGCAGCCAGGGCCAATTCAAGAAACGATTTCTCGGCTGGCGTGAGCGCGGCAGGGTCGCCGCGCGCATCGTCGAGCCAGCCCAGTGGCTTGTCATGATGCCGCTCGATCTGTCGGGCCAACTTGTCGCCGATCGGCCGCGCCGACTTGATCTGGCTCCACATGCTGGGCGAGATCTGTAGCGTCGCCGCGAAGGCCTGCTCCAGCCCCTTCGGCGCGGCGCCTGCGGTCAGGGCCTTTTCAGCGTAGGCCTGGAACAGGGCCAGCGCGTTCTGCCTTCTGACGAGGGTGATGTTGGCCACTTGGGTTGCGCACGTTTCAGGAGTTCGAGGCTCATTGTCGCAGGGGGTTGACGCTGGCGTAAAGACTCTTTACAGTTCGCGTCAATCGCCCCAACGGGCCCACCGCTTGAAAGCCCCCATCGTGAAATCCAAGACCACCGCCAGCAGGCGCGCCCCCCTTCCATCGAGCTCGCACTGGCTCGATCGCAACGGATTTCATTGCCAACCGGGAGAGGCAAGCGCCTAGGCGCGATCCTCCAAGCTCTCTTCGCAGAGGCCCGGCATCCGCAAGGATCCGGGCCTCTTTGCTTTTCGCGCGAGCCTCGTCAACCGCCCCACTTCGGGTGTGTCCTTTCACTCCGCAGCCGCGTCACAGGGTGTTGGCGGCGCGGGATGTGCGCGGTTCGAGGTCAGAGCCCCGTGCAGCGAGACGCCCCATCCGACGGGATGCTCGCGATCGGGCACAGCCGAAGTGGGTTTGCACCGTCGGGTGCGCGTTGGAACCGGCTGCATCGGTAGCCTCGTGAAGGAAAAAGACCATGGATAGCAACTGCATCGTCGAAGACGTGCCCGGTGGCGTGCCGGTCAAGATGTGGACGCGCGGCGTGCCGGTGGATGACAGCGCGAAGCGCCAACTGATCAACGCCGCACGCCTGCCGATCGTCTTCAGGCACATCGCGGCGATGCCGGATATTCACTTCGGCATCGGCGCCACGGTGGGTTCGGTGATTCCGACGCTGAAGGCCATCATTCCCGCAGCCGTGGGCGTGGACATCGGCTGCGGCATGATCGCCTGCAAGACCACGCTGGTGGCGGCCGACCTGCCCGACAACCTGGCGCCGCTGCGCTCGGCCATCGAGCGCGCCGTGCCGCACGGCTCGACGCCGCGAAAGAAGGGCCGCGACCACGGCAGTTGGGACAGCCCGCCCGACGCGGTGGACGCGGCGTGGGCAACGCTCGCGGTCGAGTTCGAGGCGCTGTGCGAACTGCACCCGCGCATCCGCAACACCAACAACCGCAAGCACCTGGGCACGCTGGGCACCGGCAACCACTTCATCGAGGTCTGCCTCGACGAGGCCGGCGCGGTCTGGTTCATGCTGCACTCGGGCTCGCGCGGCGTGGGCAACGCGATCGGCATGCACTTCATCGAACTCGCGCGCAAGGACGCGGAACTGCAGCAACGCAATCTGCCCGACCGTGACCTCGCGTACCTCGAAGAAGGTGCGCAGTACTTTGGCGACTACGTCCGCGCCGTGGGCTGGGCCCAGCGGTTCGCGGCGTGCAACCGCGAAGTGATGATGACGAACCTCATTGCCACGGTGCGCAAGGCGATCGCCAAGCCGTTCGAAGCGCGCATCGAGGCCGTGAACTGCCACCACAACTACGTGCAGCAGGAGCGTCACTTCGGCGAAGACGTCTACCTGACCCGCAAGGGCGCGCTGAGCGCGAAGCGTGGCGAGCTCGGCATCATTCCCGGCAGCATGGGCGCGCGCAGCTTCATCGTGCGCGGGCTGGGCAATGCCGAGAGCTTCGAGAGCTGCAGCCACGGCGCGGGGCGCGTGATGAGCCGCACCCAGGCCAGGAAGCAGTTCACGGTGGACGATCAGATCCGAGCGACCGAAGGCGTCGAATGCCGCAAGGATGCCAGCGTCATCGACGAGATTCCGATGGCCTACAAGGACATCGACGCGGTGATGAATGCGCAGAGAGATCTGGTCGAGATCGTCCACACCTTGAAGCAGGTGGTGTGCGTGAAAGGCTGACAGTCGCCGCCAAGCTGCGGGCGCTGGCGCAGACCAAGCCGCCCGCCGCCGAGGCCGCCGTCGCGCCGCATGACCCAGACGCCGGGGGCAGCGCGGGCGCCGGCCGGTGGGCGCCCGCCGGGCGTGGCAGCCAATCAGACCGAAAGCACGGCCACCGTCATTGCCCTCGACGCGGCGACGCAGAGTGAAGGGCGCGGACCGATTGGCGCCGTGGCGCGTTGCGCGCCTCAAGCCAGCGTCCGAAGATCGTTCCCGCGAGGCTTCGGTTGGCGTCGGTCACAGCCCGCACCCTGGGGTTGTGGCGCGGCTGGTCCAGCCATACGTAGGCGCTGAGGCCCGCGAAGTGGGTGGCCAGCACGGGCGACTGCGGCGTGTACGGTGCGATCGCACTTTCGTAAATGGGCACGTTCAATGCCTTGCGCGCCTGGCCGAGCCCGAAGTCGAGCAGCAGCCGGTCGTCCGCCACGCACACCGCATGGCTGTCGATCAAGTCGGGCGGTATCTTCGCGCCCGGTTCCTCGAAGCCGAGCAGAAAGGCGCCGCATTCGCTCGCGATGATCAGATTGCAGTAGCGCACCTTCGCCTCGACCTCGAGATGCTCGAATATCCGGGCGAGCGCCAGCGCCATCACCAGGCACATGTCGCCGTAGTCGGCAAACAAGCCCAGGCTCTGGAAATCGCGATGCAGATCGACCGCGGCTGCCAGCAAGGGGTCGGCTCCGCCAGGCTCGGCAAGCACGCATTCACATTCAATTTGCATCGAACAATCCTCATGGGCACTGCCAGACAGGTACCGTGGATGCTAGACAAGCGCGACCGACCAGGCCATACAAGCGCCTACCTAGGCGCGCCGGAAATAGCCCCTAGCCACCCCACCGACTGGGCCGGTGCGCGAACTCAGAGCGACGCGCCAGCCAGCACCCGCAACGCGGCGGTACCCAGGTCCTCGAAGGTGCGCTCCTTGTTGATCAAGCCGCGCACGCCAGCGGCACGCGCGCCTGAGACCAGATCGTCGGTCAGGCTGCCCGAGGTGATGATCACGGGCAGCTCGGGGTCGAGCCTGGCGATCGCCTGCGCCACCTCGAGCCCCGACTGGCGCGGCATGTTGAAGTCGGTCACCACCACGTCAAACCCGCCCCGATGCTCCCGCAGCGCCTCCAGCGCCCGCTGCGCGTCCTGGAAGCAGGTCACGCGCAGGCCCACCCGCGGCAGCAGGCTCGCGACAAGCAGCAACATCGTTTCGTCGTCGTCGATGTACATCACGTGCTGGCCGTTGGCATCGTCGAGCAGGGCCGGCCGGGTGGCGTCGTTGGCCACTTCCGCCGCCGTCGACGCCGGCATCGCCCGGCACGGAAGCCAGAAGTGGAAGCAGCTTCCCTGCCCGGGCACGGTCTCGATGCCGACGCCGCCGCCGTGCGCGTGAACGATGCGTTGCACCACCGGCAAGCCCAGGCCGGTGCCCAGACCGGCCGCCTTGGTGGTGAAGAAGGGCTCGAACATCCGCGCATGGGTCGCTTCGTCCATGCCGCAGCCGTTGTCGCGCACCCACAGGTGGGCGTAGGCACCGGCGGGCAAGCCCTGCGGGGCCAGCGCACAGCCGGCGGCCAACTGCACCGCTTCGAGCCCGACCTCGACCCGGCCAGGCCGGCCCCTCAAAGCATGCCAGGCGTTGGTGCCCAGGTTCATCAGCACCTGGCTCAGTTGGGTCGCGTCGACGTGCGCGCTCAGGGGCTCGTCGGACAGCCGGCTCTCCAGTGTCACGCCGCTGGGCAGCGTCGCGCGCAGCAGCTCCAGTTCCTCCTCGACCAGCGGCCTGAGCCACTGGGTCTGCATCGCCTGGTGCTGGCGGCGGCTGAACGAGAGAATGCGCTGGACCAGGCTGCGCGCGCGCAGCCCGGCCTTGCGCACCTGCTCCAGGCTCTTCGTGGCGGGGTGGTCGGCGGCCAGGTCCTGCCGGGCGAGCGCCACGTTGCCCAGGATCGCGCCCATGATGTTGTTGAAGTCGTGGGCAATGCTGCCGGCCAGCATGCCCACGGCTTCGAGCTTTTGCGATTCGCGCAACTGCTGCTCGAGTTCGGCCCGCGCGGCTTCGGCCTGCTTGCGCGCGCCGATGTCGCTGTTCGTGCCGACCATGCGCAAGGCCCTGCCGTCGGCAGCGCGGCCGACGACCATGCCGCGGTCGAGGATCCACTTCCAGCCGCCGTCCTTGCAGCGCAGCCGGAACTCGCAGCTGAACATCGGCGTCTCGCCTTTCAGGCAGGCCCGCGCATCCGCCAGCACGCGCTCCCGGTCTTCGGCGTGGAGCCGGCTGGCCCATTCGTCGATCTGGTCGCCGATCTCGTCTTCGGCGTAACCCAGCATCTCTTTCCAGCGCCTCGAATAGCTCGTCTTGCCGCTTTGAAAGTCGACATCCCAGACCCCGTCGCCCGATCCCTCGACCGCGAACTTCCAGCGCTGCTCGCTAACGGTCAGCGCCAGCTCGGCGAGCTTTCGCTGGGTGATGTCGAAGTGGGTCGCAACGACGCGAAGCGGGCCCACGCCGGCGAGTCGCGCAATACGTGCGGCATACCAGCGTGGCCGGTCCGGCGCGTGGCAGGGGTACTCGGCCTGGTAGCTGTCGCGGCGCCGTGCCAGCACCTCCTGCAAGCCGAGTGCAAACTCGGCCGCGCCCGGCGAACCATCGCGCGCGCCCTGTTCGCAGGCAGCGAGGTAGTTCGAAGCTTCATTGACGCACGCCGCCTGGCCACCGTTCTTCGCCGCATGGTGGCGCCAGGCCGCGTTGACGCTGAGGATCACGCCGCGTTCGTCGAGCACGCAGATGTGCGCCGTCAAGCTGTCCAGCGTCGCCTGGGCGACCGCCTGCGACTGCTGCCTCTCCGCCTCGGCCTGGCGCAGCGAGCTGATGTCCACCAGCGTGCTGACCGCGCCGGTGACGGCCCCGCTGGGATCGAACAGCGGTTTTGGGTGCGGCAGGATGTGGCGCCGGCTGCCATCGGGGCGCTCGACCACGATCTCGCGGTCGCGGACCGGCCGGCCGGTGCGAACCGCTTGCGCCATCGGGGACTGGTCGAGCGGCAACGCCCGGCCGTCCGGCGCGTAGATTCGCCAGGCGCCACACCAGAGGTCCACGCCCAGCTCGGGCTCGCGCCCCCACAGCGCGACCGCAGCCTCGTTGTAGAAGTTGATCCGGCCGGCCACGTCGCAGCTGTACACCGCCGCTTCGAGCGATTCCACAAGATGCCGATAGGGGGGTTCTGGAAGAGGCTCAAACGCCGCGGGCTCGCTGCCACTGCCGAGGCGTCCGGCCGGCGCCGACACCGGTCTCGCGCGGCCCGAGACCGCGCCGGCCAGCAATTCCGGCACCCGCTCGAAATCGGCCGACTTCTCGAGGAAGTGGTCGGCCCCCAACTGCGCACAGCGCGCGCGGTACTCAGGGATCGCGAAGTTCGTCATCACGATCACGGTGCAGCCGGGAGCACTGCGCTTGATGCTTTCGAGCACGCTGTAGCCGCTGCCGTCGACCAGCTGCAAGTCCAACACCACCGCGTCGGGCGCCAGCTGGCGGAACTGTGCCAACGCACGCTCGACGGTGCTCGCCTCGCCGACCACCTGCGCCTGACCGGATTCCTCGATGAGGCTGCGCAGGCGCTGGCGGATCGGCAGCGAGTCCTCGACCAGCAGGACCCGGGGCGTGTCGAGCATCGCGGCGGCAGTGTTCATGGCCCGACTGTAGGCAAGCATCGGCGCGGCGACGAGTCGCCTGCGACTGTGTGTGGTGCGGGGATTTGCCGCGTTGCTTGTCAGTGAAATTACCGACAGCGGCTGCTGTTCAATCGACCAGACCGTGCTGCAAGGCGTAGCGCGCCAGGTCGACATTGCCCGACAGGCCGAGCTTCTCGGACACCCGCGAGCGGTAGGTCGCGATCGTCTTTTCGCTCAGCAGCAGGCCGGCCGCGATCTCCTTGATCGTGCGCCCGCTCGCGACCTGGCGCAGCACCTCCAGCTCGCGCGGCGACAAGGTCTCGTGCGCCGCCTGCGCCTGCGGGTGGCCCAGCCCGGCGGCCAGGTACTCGGCCAGCGCGCTGCTGACGTACCGCCCGCCCGCCAGCAAACGCCGTGCGGCGACGAGCAACTCGTCGGCGACGCTGGCCTTGGTCAGGTAGCCGGCCGCGCCGAGCTTGAAGGCGCGCACCGCGAACTCTTCCTCGGCATACGCGCTGAGCACCAGCACCGCCGCCTCGGGGCACAACTGGCGGGCCTGGCCCAGCAGCTCGAGCCCGCTGCCGTCGGGCAGGTTGATGTCGAGCACGATCAGCTGCCAGCGCTCGTGCGTGATCGCCTCGCGCGCGGCGGGCACGCGGCCGGCCTCGCCGATCTCGGCCTCCGGCCAGGCCTCGGCCAGCAACTGGCGCAGGCCGCGGCGCACGATCTCGTGGTCATCGACGATCAGGATGCGCATCGTGACGCCGCCATGCCCGCCGCGTCGAGCGGCGCCAGTCGCACCACCAGGCGCGTGCCGCCGCCGGCGGACGATTCGATCTCGACCGTGCCATTGCAGCGCCAGGCGCGCTCACGCATGCCGAGCATCCCGAGCGAGTGCGGCGCGACCACCAGCGCGGCGTCGGTGCCGATGCCGTCGTCTGCGACCTCCATCCACACCCCTCCCGCATCGGCGCGCAAGCCGACCGTGACCCGGGTCGCCTGCGCGTGGCGCGCCACGTTGGTCAGCGCTTCCTGGCAGATGTAGAACAGCTCGCTCGCCACCACCGGTGGCAGCGGCGACAACGGCTCGGTCACGTGGAGCGAGCAAGCCACCCCGCTGCGCTCCTGGAACTGGCGCGTGCGCTGCGCCAGCGCGGCCGCCAGGCCGAGCTGGTCGAGCGCGCCGGGGCGCAGTTCGGCGGCGAGCTTGCGCACCGTGACGAGGGTCTGCTCGTTGAGGGCCGAGGCGGCCACGGTGCGGTCGAGCAGCCCGTTCAGCGCCGGCGGCAGGCCGGGTTCGGAGAGCTTGCGTTCGAGCCAGCGCAAGTCCATCTTCAGGCCGGTGAGCAACTGGCCGAGCTCGTCGTGGATCTCGCGCGAGATGCGGGTGCGCTCTTCATCCTGGGCTCGCTGCAGGCGCTCGAGCAGCCAGCGCAGCGATTGCCGCGAGTCCTGCACCTCGCGCGCGGCCCGACGCTGCTCCGTCACATCGTGCGCCAGTACCACGCGCGCCGCGCGGCCGTCGAAGTCGAACGGTTGCGTCGTGATCTCGGCCTCGATGATCCGGCCGTCCTTGGTACGGTGCCGCCAGGGCGATGACCGAAACACAGGCCGGTCGCGAACGGGTTCAAGCAAGGCCGGCACATCCTCAGGGGGCCGAATGTCGCGCAGGGTCATGGCAAGAAACTCGTCGCGTGTGTAACCGTAGCGCTGGACCGCCGTGTCGTTCACGGCCAGGAAGCGCAGTGTCTCCGGATCGAAGATCCACATCGGGTGCGGGTTGGCGTCGAACAGCTTGCGGTAGCGCGCCGCCGCCGCGCGCAGCGCCGCGTCCGAGCGCTTGCGCTCGGTGATGTCGAGCACCGTGCCCAACATCCCAGACGGCCTGCCGCTGGCAGCCGTTTGAAAGTCGCCGCGGCCTTGCAGGATGCGCACCCCCCCGGCCGGCAGGCGCACGCGCAGCTCCAGGTCGCCCGGTGGGATGCCGGCCAGGCAGTTGTCGATCCAGGCCCGGAGGATCGGCCGGTCTTCCGGATGGACGCTGTCGGGCAGCGCCGTGTCCGGATCGAAGGTCTCGGGTGTGACGCCGTAGAGGCGGTAGGTCTCGTCCGACCAGCGGATCTCGCCGCTCGAGAACTCCCAGCTCCAACTGCCCAGATGGGCGATTCGCTCCGCCTCCGACAGCAGGTGCTCCTTGTCGCGCAGCAAGCGCTCGGCACGCTTGCGCTCGGTGATGTCGCGCGTGATGCCGAGTGCCGCGGTGACCTGGCCGGCCTCGTCGCGCAACGGGCTGGCATGGGTTTCCAGGGTTCGCTGCCCGCCCTTGAAACCGACGATCCGGAACTCGAGCACGCCCGACCCGCCGGCGAACACGGCCTCGTTCAGCGCCTGGAACGCGGCCCGGTCCGGCGCGGCCACCAGCGAATAGACGCAGCGTTGCGCAATCTGCTGGAACGAGTCGACCTCGATCATGCGCAAGCCGGCGGCGTTCATTTCCAGCACCCGCCCATCGGCCGCCAGCAGCTTCACGCATTCCGGTTCGGTCTCGATGATCGCGCGCAGCCGACGTTCGCTCGTCGCCAGCTTCAGCGCCGCGTTGGCGCGCTCGATGGCATGGCGCGTGGCGCGCGCCAGCAGCCCCTCGGCACGCCCCTTCAGCAGGCAGTCCTGCGCTCCGGCCTGCACCGCGTCGATCGCGAACAGCTCCTCGGTGGGGTGCGACAGCACCACCACCGGGACCATCGGCGCCGCCGCGCGCAGGCGCGTGAAGGTGGCCAGGCCGTCGCTGTCGGGCAGCCCGAGGTCGAGCAGCACGACGTCGAACGATTCCCTGGCCACCCGGTCCAGCGCCGCTTTCAGGCGGGCGACCTGCACCACCTCGAACACCGGGTCCGTGGCGTTCGCCAGCTCAGCGCAAGCCCACAGCGCATCGGTAGCGTCGTCTTCGACCAGCAGGACCCGGATCGCGGCCGGGCGTGGTCGCCCGTTGGCAGACACGGGTGCGGCGTGGGGTCTTGACCGGGCCATAGGCTTGTCGCGCAACGCGAGCCCTAGTCGGTGGCGACCAGCCCGACCTTGACGGCGAACCGCGTCAGGCCGGCCACGTCGTGAATGTCGAGCCGCTGCATCACCTGCGCGCGGTGGATGTCAACCGTCTTCGGCGACAGGTCGAGCAGGCGCGCGATCTCCTTCGTGCTCTTGCCCTCGGCCACCATGCGCAACACCTCGCTCTGGCGCGGCGACAGCGCGTGCAGCGGGTCGGCCTGCTTGATCCCGGGCAGCGCCTGGCGAATCAACAGCGACGCCGCCGCCGGGCTCAGGTAGTTGCGCCCGGCCATCACCGCCTGGACCGCCACTGCCAGCTCGGACGGCGCCGAGTCCTTGACCATGTAGCCGTCGGCGCCGACGCTCAACGCGCGGCGGATGTAGTCCTCGTTCAAGTGCATCGAGAGCACGATCACCCGCGTCTCGGGCCGCGCGGCCTTGATCTGCTGCGTTGCGGCCATGCCGTTCAGCCGCGGCATCGCGATGTCGAGGAAGACCAGGTCGGGCTCGGTGGCCGCGGCGAGCTGCACCGCCTCTGCGCCGTCGGCCGCCTCGGCCACGATCTGCACGCCGGGGATGTCGGCCAGCAGCGCGCGTAGGCCGGCGCGAAACAGGGCGTGGTCGTCGGCGAGCAGGATCTTCATGCGCTGGACAAGGGTGCGGGCGCGCCGTCGGCGCGGTCGTCGGCGCGCTCATCCGCCACCTCGAACCGCACCCGCACGAGCGTGCCTTCGCCAGCCCGCGAGGTGAATTCAAGGTGGCCTCCGACCGAGCGTGCGCGTTCCTCCATCCCGGCCAGGCCGAAGTGACGGGCCCGGGTGGCAGCCGCCGTCGCGTGGTCGACCGAGAAGCCACAGCCGTCGTCGCTGACCGTCAGCGCCAGCGTCCCGGGCTGCATCGTCACCTGAACCTCCAGCGCGCTGCAGCCGCTGTGGCGCAAGGCGTTGCTGATCGCTTCCTGGGCGATGCGAAAGGCCGCGGTCTCCAGCGGCGCCGGGTAGCGCAGTTCGTCGCCCGTCCCCTTCAAGTGCAGCGACAAGGTCGGCCTTCCGCCGAGCGAGGCGACGACGCTGCGCAGCGCCGCCATCAGGCCGAAGTCGTCGAGCTCGAGCGGCCGCAGCCCGAGGCAGATCTGGCGCAGCCGGTCGTTGATCTTCTCCGAGCCGCGCAGCGCATCGGCCGCCATCGCACGCGCCGCAGCGTCCGGGCTCTGCTCGGCGATGCGCGCAAACTGGAAGCGCATCGCGGCGATCGCCTGGCCGATGTCGTCGTGCAGCTCCTGGGCGATCCAGCGCCGCTCCTGCTCCTGGGCTTCGAGCAGGCGCTGCGACAGGCCGCGCAAGGTGCGTTCGGTGCGCAGCAGGCGCTGTTCGGTGCGGTGCAGCTCGGTGATGTCCTGGTTGACGACGAAACAGCCCTGCGGCCGGCCGCCTTCGTCGTGCAGCGGCACCGCCGAGCTGAGCAGCACCTTGCGCGCACCCGTCCCGGTCTCGATCTCGATCCGCTCGTCGAGCGAGGTCTCGCCGCCACGGATGGCGCGCATCGCGCCCCACTCGGCGGGGGCTATCGGTTGCCCGGTATCGGCCCACCAGCCGGTGCGGCCGGGCAACCCGTCGACGCCGGACTCGCGCGCGCCGTCCCAGATTGCCAGCGCGGCGGGGTTGCCGTGCAGCGTGGCGCCGCTTTCGTCGCACAGCCACACCCCCACCGGCAGGTGCTCGAGCACGCGCGCGAACACGCCGGCCTGGCGGCGCAGCCGGGCCGCCAGTTCGGCCCGTTCGGCCTGTGCCCGCGCATCGCGCAGCTCGCGCTCGACCACCACCGCCAGCCGGGCCAGGCCGGTCTTGGCCACGAAGTCGTTGGCGCCGGCCTTGATCAGCCGCGCCGCGACCTCCTCGCCCACCAGGCCCGACACCACAACCACCGGCAGCAGCGGCCATTGCGCGCGCAGCCGCTTGAGCGCGGCAAAGATGTCGAAGCGCGGCATGTGCACGTCGGTCAGCACGATGTGCGGTTGCCAGAGCTCGATCGCGTCGTACATGCGCTCGGCGCCCTCGGCCCAGCGGGTCTCGATGTGCGTCATGCCGCGGCCGAGCTCGAACGCCAGCGTGGCCGCGTCGTCCTGCGAGTCGTCGACGACGAGCACGCGGGTCGGCGCCGCAGCGGTGGCGGCCTCAGTCATCGCGCTTGGCGGCCGGTAGTGCGAGCAAGAAGCGCGTCCAGCCGGGCGTGCCCACGTCGGCCCAGGACCAGCCGCCGTGGCGCTCGGCAACCCGCCGCACCAGCGCCAGGCCGATGCCGCTGCCTGGAAACTCGGACTGCAAGTGGATGCGCTCGAAGGGCCGGAACAGCGACTGGGCATGGACCGCGCTGAAGCCGACCCCGTTGTCGGCGACCTCGATCACATCGAAGCCCGGCACGGCGTGCAGGCGGACCCGGACTTCGGGCGCGGCGACATGGCGGCTGAACTTGCAGGCGTTGTCGAGCAACTGGCGCAGCGCCAGCGTGACGAGTTGGAGGTCACCCGTTACGCTCATCCCCGGCGCGACGTCCAGCGTTCGCTGCGCCGGGGCGAAGGTCTCGCCCAGCTCGCCGAGGAGTTGGCTGGACAGGGCACAGCCGTCGAGCAAGGTCGGGCTCAGATTGGCCTGGCCGATGCGCAGGAACTGCACCAGCGCGTCGATACGATTGGCCGCGTCGTGCATCGAGCTGCGAACCCGTTCGAGGCTCGTTCGGGTGGCGCCGTCCAGCGGCGCCGACTCGAGCAGCAGCTCGAGCAGCCGGGCACTGTTGCGCACCGGCCCGCGAAGGTCGTGAGACAGGTATTGCGCCACCTCGGCCACCTCGGCCGCGTCGCCCTGCGACGGCGCGACGTTGAGGTAAGCGTCGCCGAGCGCGACGCGTTCGGCCAGCGCCTGCCAGGCGGCGCTGTCGGGCGGGCCGAGCGGCAGCGGGTACGACACCGTGCCCTGGGGAGCGCCTTCGAGCGCGAGGCACGGCACCAGTCCGATCCGAAGCTTGCGCAGCAGGTCGGGCCGGGCCAGCGCGTTCAAGGGGTTCACCGCCTCGACCGCCAGGCCGCCGCTGCGCAGCCATTCGGGCGGCGGGACAGCTACAGGCGCAGCGGCCGTGGACAGGCCGCTGGCGATGAGGTGGCAATGACTCCAGGATCGGGCGTCGGTGGGCATGGCAAGCGATCAACGCGCGATTGTGCATCCGCCGGGCGCCTGCGCCCGCCGTTCACGGGCCGTGCCGGGGCAAGGCTCGGGTTGCGGCTGGCGCGGGGTCGACCACGGCCACCTCGATCCACGTCGCGGTGCGCGATTCGTGAAAGTGGCGGCCTCGGAGGCTTGCGCTGGATGTCCGTACCTTTGCCGCACCACCAAAAAAAAGCACCGAGCGTTTCCGCCAAGTGCTTGTATTGCCTACCGAATTTGGTAGGCGCGAATGGACTCGAACCATCGACCCCCACCATGTCAAGGTGGTGCTCTAACCAGCTGAGCTACGCGCCTGGAGTAAGCCGCAGAGTATAGCAAAGCAGCGCCGCGCTACTGGCCTCCCTCTACTTGCGCCGCACGCTGCGCACGGCACCCACCTTGGCCACCCGCGACAACACCTGGGCCAGCCGCGCGGCGTCGTCGACCTCGATCGTGAACGTCATCCACGCGGTGCCGCCCTGCGCGTCCTTGACCGACTGGGTCCGCACGCCGCTGACGTTCATCCGCTCCTTGGCGAAGACCTCCGACACATCGCGCAGCAGCCCCTGCCGGTCAGCCGCTTCGACAATCACGTCAACCGGGTACAGCGCGGCCGGCTGCCCCGGCCGGACGGCCCGTGCGCCACCCCAGGCAACCGGAATCACACGTTCCGGTGCGCGCTCGGCCAGTTGGAGAAAGTTGCTGCAGCGGCTGCGATGAACCGCCACGCCCTTGCCGCGCGTGACGTAGCCGCCGATCGCGTCCGGCGGCGCGGGCCGGCAGCAGCGGGCCAGGCCGGTCAGCAGCGACTCGACGCCGACCACGAGCACGCCGCCGGCCGGCCCGGCCGCTGGCACACGCGGGCGGCGTTGGGCAATCACTTCGTCGGGCGTCGGCAGCGGCTCGGCCGGGCGCAACAGGGTCTCGATGCTGCGCAGCGAGAATTCGTCCTTGCCGACCACTTCGAACAGCGCGTCGGCATTGCGAAAACCGAGCTGGGTCGCCAGGTCGCCCAGCTTGAGCGCGGTCTTGCCTTCGCGCTGCAGCAGCTTCTCGACCGCCTCTCGGCCGCGCGCGATCGTGGCTTGTTGCGCGAGCGCGTTGAACCAGGCGCGCACCTTGGCCCGCGAGCGCGCGCTGCGCAGGTAGCCCAGCTCGGGGTTCAGCCAATCGAGCGACGGCCCGCCCTCCTTGGCCGCGACGACTTCAACGGTCTGGCCCGACTGCAGCGGCGTGTTCAGCGGCAGCATCGCGCCATCGACGCGCGCGCCGCGGCAGCGGTGGCCCAGGTCGGTGTGCAGGTGGTAGGCGAAGTCGATCGCCGTCGCGCCGGCCACCAGTTCGACCACCGCAGCCTGCGGCGTGAAGACATAGATGCGGTCGTCGAAGTTGGCGCCGCCTGCCGTGGACTCGCCAGCGCCCTGCTCCACGAAGTCGCGTTCCCAGGCCAGCAACTGGCGCAGCACCGCCTTGCGGGCCTGCGCGATCTGCTCGTCGAAGCCGCCGGAGGCGGCAACGCCGGCATAGCCGCGCGCACCGGCCTCCTTGTAGGCCCAGTGCGCGGCCACGCCGTGCTCGGCGTGCTCGTGCATCGCGCGGGTGCGGATCTGGACTTCGACCGCGCGCCCGTCCTCGCCCTGGACGACGGTGTGCAGCGACTGGTAGCCGTTCGCCTTCGGGCGCGCGATGTAGTCGTCGAACTCGCCCGGCACGGGCGGGTACAGCTCGTGCACGCGGCTCAGCGCGGCGTAGCAATCGGGCAGCGTGTCCACGATCACGCGCAGCGCGCGCACGTCGAGCACGTTGGCGAAGGCGATGCCCTTGCCCTGCATCTTCTTCCAGATGCTGTAGAGGTGCTTCGGCCGCCCTTGCACCTCGGCATGCACGCCTTGCGCGGCCAGCGCTTCGGCCAGCCGCAGGCGCGTGGCTTCGACCCGCTGCTCGCGCTCGGTGCGCTTTTCGTCGAGCAGGCGCGCGACGGCCTGGTAGTCAGCCGGCTGCAAAAAGCGGAACGACAGATCCTCCAGCTCCCACTTGATCTGCCAGATGCCGAGCCGGTTGGCCAGCGGCGCGAAGACCTGCATCGACTCGCGCGCCAGCAGCGCCGGGCACGGCCGGCGCGACGCGGCAAAGTAGCGCAGCGTCTGCAGCCGCGACGCGAGGCGCAGCAACACCACCCGCAGGTCGCGCGAGAACGCGAGCAGCATCTTGCGCACCCGTTCGGTCTGCTGCGCCTGCTGTTCCTGCACCACTTGCGCCGCGCGCGCCGCGCGTTGGAGCGAGACGAGCTTGCGCGTGTGCGAGACCAGGCTCGCATACGACGGACCGAACGCCTTGGCGACCACTTCCTCGGGCTTGGTCAGGTAGTCGCCGGCATAGACGAGGTAGGCCGCGGCCTGCATCGACGGCGCTGCGCCGAGCGCGAGCAGGATCGCAGCCACGCCGTCAGCATGGGCCAGCGCGTCTTCACCGGTGTCGAGCGCCTGGCCGGCGAGCAGCGGGCTGGCAAACGCACGTGCGCGGTCGAGCTGGCTGGCTTCGCCCGCGTCCTGATCGAGCAACTGGACGATCGGCGCCGCGGCAACCTGCTCGGTCAACCCCGTTTTCATGGCGACAGCAAGAACTCCCGCACCGCTGCAACTTGATCCGGCGCCAGCAGCGTCGGCGCGTGGCCCACGCCGGCAAACTCGCGCAAGCGAGCCTTCGGGCCGCGCTGCGTCATGGCGAGCGCGGTGGCCGGTGAGAGCAGGTCGGAGTCAGCACCACGCAGCAGCAGCACCGGGCAGGCAACGCGGTCGTAGCTCGCCCACAGCGCGGCCTCCCCGAGCGCGGCCAGCTCGGGGGTGACACCGCGAAACGGGACCGCGATTGCCGGGTCGTAGTGCGGGACGAAACCGTCTGCCTGGGCCTTCAGCATCGGCCGCGTCAGGGCCAGCCATTGCTCGCGCGTGTGCTGGCCGAAGCCCTTCGAGATGCTCAGCATGTAGTCGGCCGCTTCATCGACGCTGCGCCATTGCACCGGCATCCCGAGGTAGGTGCCGATGCGCGCGATCGCTTCGTACTGGATCGTCGGGCCGACGTCGTTCAGCACCAAGCGCGCAATCGGCGTGCCGGGCAGCGAGGCCAGGCCCAGGCCGATCAGCCCGCCCATCGAGGTGCCGACCCAGTGCAGCTCACGAGCGTCGAGCCGCGCCAGCAAGCTGACCATGTCGGCCACGTAGGCCGGAATCTGGTAGCCGGTCGGGTCGGCCAGCCAGTCGGACTGGCCGCGGCCGACCACGTCGGGGCAGACCACGCGGTATTCGGCGCACAAGGCGCGCGCCAGCGTGTCGAAATCGCGCCCCTGGCGGCTCAGTCCGTGGACGCAAACCAGCACGCGCGGGTTGGCGGCGTCACCCCATTCCCAATAGGCCATACGGTGCAGCCCGCGAGCGCCAAGGCATTGCAGGTGGTTCAGGCGGGGCTCGGTCATCGCGCGGTTCTCGGATCGGTTGAAGGTTCGATAATGAATGCTAACAAGCTGCTTCCCCTCTTGAACAAGGACTCGACATGCTCAAAGGCAAGACCGCACTCGTGACCGGCTCGACCAGCGGCATCGGCCTGGGCATCGCGCTGGCCCTGGCGCGCCAGGGTGCGAACCTGGTGCTCAACGGTTTCGGGGATGCCGTGGCGCCGCAGGCGGCAGTGGCGGCGCTCGGCCGCGCCGACAACATCAAGGTCGGCTACCACGGCGCCGACATGAGCCAGCCGGCCGAGATCGCGGCGATGATGGCCTACGCCGCGGCCGAGTTCGGCGGCGTCGACATCCTCGTCAACAACGCCGGCATCCAGCATGTGGCGCGGGTTGAAGACTTCCCGCCCGAGAAGTGGGACGCGATCATCGCCATCAACCTGAGCTCGGCCTTCCACACCACGCGCCTCGCGCTGCCGGCGATGAGGGCGAAGAACTGGGGCCGCGTGGTCAACATCGCCTCGGCCCACGGGCTGGTGGCGTCGGCGCAGAAATCAGCCTACGTCGCGGCCAAGCACGGCATCGTCGGCTTTACCAAGGCCGCCGCGCTCGAAACCGCGACCAGCGGCGTCACCGTCAACGCGATCTGCCCCGGCTGGGTGCTGACGCCGCTGGTGCAAAAACAGATCGACGACCGCGCCGAGCGCGAAGCCATCAGCGGCGACCAGGCCCGGCTCGACCTGCTCGGCGAAAAACAGCCCTCGCTGCAGTTCACCACGCCCGAACAACTCGGCGAGCTGACGCTGTTCCTGTGCTCGGCGGCGGCCGACAACGTGCGCGGCGTCGCCTGGGCGGTGGACGGTGGGTGGACGGCGCAGTAGTCGTTCGGAGACCTCAGGCCGCGCCGGGCCGCCCCAAGCGGCCTGAGCTCCCCTCGGGGGCGATGCCAAAGGCATCTTGGGGTCGTCAGTCACTTCATCTGCACGCTGCCGTTGACGCTGACCGAGACCGTGCCCTTTCCGGCCTCGACCGGCAGCGCCTCGTCGCTCGAGGCGGCCATGGCCTTCATGCGCCCCATTGGCGGCGGAAAGCTGGGCTCGCCGGTGGTCACGTTGACTTCCCGAATGCTGAACCCGGCGTAGCCGAACTGCTTGGCGTAGTCGGCCGCCTTCGCGCGGTAGCGGGCGATGGCCTGCGCGGCGAGGTCGCCTTCGAGCTTCTCGCGCAGTTCCCGTGACAAGCCGTAGCCGACCCGCGAGATCGTCATGCTCGCGATCCGGCCGGTCAGCGCGGCAATGGCCGGCATGTCGCGCCCCTCGACGGTGAGCTCGGCGCTGCCCTGCCAGCCGCTGATGACGTTTTGCTTGCTGTAGCGCGGAAAGAGCGCGAAGTTCCCGGTCTGCACGTCGACCTGGCCCGGTTTGGCGACCTTGCGCGCCTCGGCCAGCGCCGCGTCGAGTGCCTGCTTCAGCGCGCTTTGCACCGCGGCAGCGTCGGCGCCGTCACGGGTGGCGGAAAGTGTCACGCTGAGCACGTCGCGCGGCACTTCGACGCTGGCGCTGGCCGACAAGGTGACCACGCCCTGCGGCACCGGCGGGTCGGACGCATGGACAGCGCCGCCCAGCACGAGCAGCAGGGCGGCGGTTGCAAGGCGCAGGGGTCGATTCATGGGGTGGCTTTCGGGAAGTGGGAGGGTTGTGCAACGCAGGCCAGGGTCACCGTTCGGCTGCGCACCTTACAGCGCACGGCAAGCCCGCGGGGTTGACATGTGACTCTCATCACGCCGCCCGGCGGGGCGCCCCTGCGGGCGCCGGAAAACTTGTAACAAGCAGTCAGGGCCGCTCAAATCGCCCTTCAATCCTGCGCAAAATGGCCGTTGTTACATGTTTCCCCTGGAGTCCGGTATGAGTGCAGCCACCCCCACCCGCGCCGATCGCATCGCCATCGTCGACGACGACGCGCGTATCCGCGATCTGCTGCGCCGCTACCTGACGCAGGAAGGCTTCGAAGTCCTCTTGGCCGAAGACGGCAAGGCACTGAACCGGCTGCTGACGCGCGAAACGATCGACCTGATCGTGCTCGACCTGATGCTCCCCGGCGAAGACGGCCTGTCGATCTGCCGCCGCCTGCGCGCCGCCAAGGACACGACGCCGATCATCATGCTCACCGCCAAGGTCGAAGACGTGGACCGCATCGTCGGCCTCGAGGTCGGCGCCGACGACTACATGCCCAAGCCCTTCAACCCGCGCGAGTTGCTGGCGCGCATCCACGCCGTGCTGCGCCGCCGCCCGGCGCTGGAGGCGCCCGGCGCGCCGTCGAAAGAGGCCATGACCGTGAGCTTCGGCCCGTTCGAGTTCGACCTGTCGCTGCGCCGCCTGGCGCGCGAAGGCGAGCAGATTGCGCTGACCACGGGCGAGTTCTCGATGTTGAAGGCGCTGGTGCGCCATCCGCGCCAGCCCCTGTCGCGCGACAAGCTGGCGCAGTTGGCGCGCGGCCGCGAATTCGAGCCCTTCGACCGCAGCCTGGATGTACAAATTTCGCGCCTGCGCAAGATGATCGAGCCCGACCCGGCGCAGCCGCGCTACATCCAGACCGTCTGGGGCGTGGGCTATGTGTTCGTGCCGGATGGGGCGGCATGAGCCCGTCGCGCAGAGGGGCCCCGCGCAAGCGGGGATCGAAGCCGAGGCTCATGCCGCAGGCGGCCGACGGTCTGAGCGCTTCGAAGTGCGCGATTCGCCCCGAGGCCGCCGCATGAGCCCAGCGATCCCGTTCGGCTGAATGAACCAGAAGCATGTAGCGCTCAGCCTGTTCTGGCGCACCTTCTTCCTCCTCGCCGTGCTGCTGCTCGGCGGCGTCTTCGCCTGGGTACAGACCTTTCGCGCGCTCGAGTTCGAGCCGCGCGCGGTGCAGGCGGCGCAGCAGATCGCGAGCCTGGTGAACCTGTCGCGAGCGGCGCTGCGCTACGCCGACACGATCAACCGCGTCACCGTGGTCAAGACCATGACCGACCAGGAAGCGGTGCGGGTGCTGCCGCGTGAGCCGGGCGACCGCTGGGAGCCGTTCGAGTCCGACCGCTTCTCGCGCGCCATTGCCGATTCGCTGCGCTCGCGGCTCGGCCCGGGCACGCTGGTGGCGCGCTCGGTGAACGGTGTCGAAGCGCTGTGGGTCGGCTTCTCGATCGAGAAAGACGCCTACTGGCTGCAAGCCGACCCGACACGGGTGAGGCCGCTTGCGTCGAGCACCTGGCTGCTCTGGGTCAGCATGGCGCTGCTGGCCACACTGCTCGGCTCGGCGGCCGTGGCGCGCCTCATCAACAAACCCCTGCGCGACCTGTCATTCGCGGCCAGCCGCATTGGCGACGGTGAATATGAATCGCGCCTCGACGAGAACACGCTGACGAGCGAGATCAGGCAAGTCAACATGGGCTTCAACCGGATGGCGCGCGAACTCGCCAAAGTGGAGGAAGACCGCGCCGTGATGCTGGCCGGCATTTCGCACGATCTGCGCACGCCGCTGGCCCGGCTGCGCCTCGAAGCCGAGATGAGCGTCGAAGACGACGAGGCCAAGCGCAACATGGCGCTCGACATCGACCAGCTTGACGCGATCATCGACAAGTTCATGGACTACGCGCGCCCGGGCGAGGTCCGGCTGCGGCCGGTGCATCTGAGCACAGTGGTCGACCGCGAAATGGCCGCGTTTCGCGACACGACGCAGATTCGCATTGCGTCGCGCGTAGCGATCGACACCAAGGTGATGGCCGACGACACCGAACTCGGCCGCGTGCTCGCCAACCTGTTCGAGAACGCGCGCCGCTATGGCCGCACCACCGACACCGGGATCGCGCGGGTCGAGGTGAGCTATGCCCGCTCCGGCCCGTGGGTGATTCTTTCGGTGCGCGACCACGGCCCCGGCGTGGCGCCGGAAAAGCTCAGCCAGCTCACGACGCCGTTCTTCCGCGGAGACGCCGCGCGCACCGCCGCCACCGGCGCCGGCCTGGGCCTGGCCATCGTCGACAAGGCGATGCACCGGATGGGCGGCACGCTCGAACTCGCGAACGCGAGTGAGGGCGGCCTGGTGGCGCACTTGCGCCTGAAAAAAGCGCCTTGAGGACAGCTGGCGGCTACCTGTAGATCAGGCATACCGCCCGCGCCTCGATCGCTTCGCCGCGCCCGACCGGGCCCATCTTCTCGGCGGTCTTGGCCTTCACGTTGACCTGATCGATGGCCAGCGCCAGCGCGTTCGCCAGCCGCTGGCGCATCGCCGGAATGTGCGCGGCGAGCTTCGGTGCCTGGGCGACGACGGTGCTGTCGACATTGCCGATCTCGAACCCTGCGGCGCGCACGCGCCGCGCCGCTTCGGCCAGCAGGGCCAGTGAATCGGCACCGTGGAATTGCGCGTCGGTGTCGGGAAAGTGGTGCCCGATGTCGCCCAGCGCAGCAGCGCCGAACAACGCATCGGTGATGGCATGGCACAGCGCGTCGGCGTCTGAGTGGCCGAGCAAGCCGTGGCTGTGCGCGATCTCGACCCCGCCGAGCACGAGCTTGCGGCCGGCGACAAGGGCGTGGGTGTCCCAGCCTTCACCGATGCGAAAAACCGGGGGGCGCACGACCATGGTCAAGCTTGTGGGGCGGGCAAGATGGCACCGGCCGCATTCTCGCTGTCGGTTGCCTTGGGCGCGCTCAGCAGGCGCGCTGCCAGGTCGAAGTCTTCCGGCCAGGTGAGCTTCAGGTTCTCCATCGCGCCCATCACGAGCTGCGGCGCGTGCCCGAGGCGCTCGACCGCACTCGATTCATCGGTGACGCCAACGCCGGCCTTCGCCAGGGCCTCTTTCAACAGCTCGAGCCGAAACATCTGCGGCGTCTGCGCGGCCCACTTGCCCGCGCGATCGAGCGTTGTGGCAACGCGGCCGGAACGGGCCTGCTTCAAGGTGTCGGCCAGCGGCAAGGCGAGCAGGCCGCCGACGGGGTCGTCCCAGCACGCGTCGATCAAGCGATCGACCCATTCGGGCCGGACCAGGCAGCGCGCCGCGTCGTGCACCAGCACCCAGTCTTGCGGCTGCGCACCGTGCGCCTCCAGCACCGCCAGGCCGTTGCCAACCGTCGCCGCGCGGGTCTCGCCGCCGCAACGCGCCAGCCAGCAGCCGCCGCCGCGAAACGCCGGCACAAGCGATTCGAACTGCGCATCGTGCGGCGCCAGTACCACCAGCGTGGCCGCGATGCGCGAAACCTGCGACAGCGCGGCCAACGTGTGCGCCACCATCGCGCGGCCAGCGAGCGCAAGGTACTGCTTGGGCAGCGTGGCGCCAGAGCGTGCCCCCACGCCAGCGCAGGGCACCAAGGCAAAACAGCGGGGCGGGACGGTGCTGGGCATGTCGAAGCGATCCGGCGGCCGGCTACCAGTGCACCGCCACCGGGTAGCGGTGAATCTGCGCATCGGGCGTCAGCAGCGTGAGGCCGTGCTGGATCGCCTGGCACACCAGCAGGCGGTCGAACGGGTCGGTGTGGACGGGCGGCAGGCGGTCGAGCATCAGGGTGTCGGCCTCGCCCAGCGGCAGGGCTTCGATGCCATGCCGTTCACGCTCGCGCGGCACGTAGCGGGCCGGCAGGTCCGGCAGCGGGAGCTTGCCGAGGCGATGCTTCACGGCGATCTCCCACGCCGACACGGCCGACAGGAAGACCTCGTTCGCCGGGTCGCGAAACAACGCCGCGGCTGCGGCGCTGAGCTGCGCGTCGCCGCGCGTCACCCAGAGGAAGGTGCAGGTGTCGAGCAGCAGCTTCAACGCGCCTCAGCAGGCTTCACGGGCCGGGGGGCACGCGGCTTGGCGGCGCGCGCCCGCGGCGCGGGCGCGCTGGCGCTGCTGGGCTCACCGCCCGCGAGGGCATCGATGAACGCCTGCGGCAACGGCTCCCAGAACGATGCGGGCAGAGGCGTTCCAGCGTCAGCGGCACGGCCGATCGGCCGCGGCTTGCCGCTCGGGCGGGCGATGGCCACGAGGCGCGCGACCGGCTGGTTGCGACGGCAGATGAGCACTTCCTCGCCGCGCTCGGCGGCAGTCAGGTACTCGGCCAGGTTCTCCCGCACTTCATGGATATTGGGTTGGTGCATGGCGCATCCTGTTCATGAACTTGTACAAGTATAGACCCAAGGCTGGCGCGTCGGCTCGGCGCCGGCCAAGGCCTGGGCGGTTCCCTACAATTCAGGCCACGCGCCCCGCCGCCCCTGCGCCGGGGCGCCGTGCTTTGAGATTTCGCATGCTGCTACCCACCCTCGCTCCCGGAAAACGCTTCACCCTGGCCCGCCCGGCGGGCTCGGCGGATGCGTTGCTGCTGGCTCGCTTCGCCGAGCAGCAGACCGCCGCCGGCCACCTGACCGCCATCGTCACCGCCGAGCCGGCCGACACGCAGCGGCTGGAGCAGGAGCTCGCGTTCTTCGCCCCCGAACTCCGCATTGCCGTCTTCCCCGATTGGGAGACGCTGCCTTACGACACCTTCTCGCCGCACCAAGACCTGATCTCCGAGCGCCTTGCCACGCTGTGGCGCATTTTGCAAGCCCGCGAACGGCGCGATCTGGACGTGGTGCTGGTGCCGGCCTCGACCGCCCTGGTCCGGCTGGCGCCGCCGAGCTTCCTCGCTGCCTACACCTTCAACTTCCGGCACAAGGAAAAGCTCAACGAGGCGGCGCTGAAGGCGCAACTCACACTCGCCGGTTACACCCATGTGAGCCAGGTCGTATCGCCAGGCGAATACGCGGTGCGCGGCGGGCTGATCGACCTGTTCCCGATGGGCTCGGCGGTGCCGTACCGCGTGGACCTGTTCGGCGACGAGGTCGACTCGATCCGCACCTTCGACCCCGATTCGCAGCGCAGCCTGTACCCGGTGCCCGAGGTGCGGTTGCTGCCCGGCCGCGAGTTCCCGCTCGACGACGCGGCGCGCACGGCTTTTCGCGCCCGCTGGCGCGAGAAGATGGAAGGCGACCCGACGCGGGTCCGCTTGTACAAGGACATCGCCGCCGGGCTGGCCGGCGGCGGCATCGAGTACTACCTGCCGCTGTTTTTCGACCAGACCGCGACGCTGTTCGACTACCTCGGGCCGGATGCGACGCTGGCGCTGCATGGCGAGGTGGACGCGGCGCTGAAGCGCTTCTGGATTGACACCCGCGAACGCCACCGCTTCCTGCAGTACGACCGCGAGCGCCCGATCCTGGCGCCGGAAGAACTGTTCCTGAAGGCGGAGGATTTCTTCGCTCGGGCGAATGAACAAGCGCTGCTTGCCGTGCGCGGGGGAGGCCCTCACCCCAGCCCTCCCCCGCAAGCGGGCGAGGGAGCTTTGCAC
>JANOVJ010000493.1:0-7016 GCA_031417295.1 bacterium
CACCTGCTCGGCCTGGTCCGGGTATGACGCTGCGGCGCTCGTGGCGGCCAGTGCTCGCCGCCGGACTGGCCGTGATGGCGCTGGCCGGCCTCGGTGCTCTTTCGACCGACCTCGGGCCCTGGTACCAGGGCCTGCAGCAGCCGCCCTGGAAGCCGCCGGACATGTTGTTCGGGCCGGCCTGGACGCTCATCTACATCCTGGCTGCGACGGCCGGCGTGCGGGCCTGGCACGCCGCGCCAAGCCGCGCCGATCGCGAATGGCTGATCGCGCTGTTCGCGTTGAACGGCTTCCTGAACCTGTTCTGGAGCCTGCTGTTCTTTCGCGTCCAGCGGCCCGACTGGGCGCTGGTCGAGGTCGGCTTCCTGTGGGCGTCGATCCTGTTGCTGATGGTCGTGCTCGGCCGCTACGCGCGCTCGGCGTGGTGGCTGCTGGCGCCGTACCTCGCGTGGGTGAGTTTCGCCGCGACCCTGAACCTCGCCGTGGTTCGCCTGAACGGCCCGTTTGGCGCGAACTGAGCCCGGTTCGTCGATCGCAGCGGGCCTGCCCTGGAGCATCTGGTCGTGAGCGGGTTCGTCGCCGGCACCTGGCTGATCGACGCGGTGATTGGGTTCACCCTCGTCGAAGGGGTCGCGCTCGCGCTCTACCACCGCCAGACCGGACGCGGCGTGGCTGTCGGCGAGTTTGCCGCCAACCTGGCGGCCGGCCTGTGCCTGATGCTCGCGCTGCGCGGCGCCGTGGCCGACGCCGGGTGGCCGTGGGTCGTGCTCTGCCTGCTCGGCGCGGGCGTGGCCCATGGAACCGACTTGTGGCGGCGCTGGCGTCGCTGAGCTGACCTGGCGCAGAGGCGGCCACCCCTCGATTCGGGGGCGGACCGGGCTCAAGTCAGCCCTGGCGTCGCCGATACATCCGGGATGCTGACCGCTGCACGTGCCGGATGAGTTCGCCCCTTGTGGCCTGGACGCTTCGCTCTGAGCTGCTGGCTGGCGCGTTGGCGGTGGCGGCGCTGGCGGCGCTCGTCGCGATGACTCTCCTGCGCGGCGCGGCCGCCGCAGCCCCAGCTTCGCGCTGGCGCCGGTTCGGCAGTGCCGGCTTGGCCCTGGCCACGGGCGTCTGGTCGGGGCACTTCATCATGATGTCGAGCGCGCCGCTTCCGGGAGCCGCCGGCTACGACGGCGGCCTGCTGGTCGCCGCGTTTGGCCTGACCCTGGCGCTTGCACTGGCAGCGCACGGCCTGCTCGGTTTGCCGGCCCGGCCGACCCGCCGCGTGGGCGCCGCTCTGCTGCTGGGCGCCGGGCTGTGTGCCATGCCCTGGCTGGCGTTGCTGGCACTGCAGCGCGAACCCGCGGTGGCCTGGGACGCGGGCGGGCTGGCGCTGGCGTGGCTGATCGGTAGCCTCGGCACCGGAGCGGCGATCTGGCTGGCCCCGGCGCCGCGCCAGCGTCGCCCGGGCCGCTTGCGCCCGGCCCTGGCGGCGCTGCTGATGGGGTTGACGCTGGTCGCCGTCGATGCTGCGGTGGTCGGCCTGGCACAGTGGCCCGCCGGTCCGGCCGCTGTGCCGGCCGCGAGCGTGGCGGGCACGGTGAGCGCGGCGACCGTCACCCTGCTGGGCGCGCTGGCCGGGCCGGCCGTGCTGGTGCTGCTGCTGCTGGCGTCGGCGCTCGAAGGGCGCTTTCTCAGGCTGCTCGGGCGGGCCCGTGCCAAGCTGCAAAAAGCCGCCCACACCGACCCGTTGACGAGCCTTCCCAACCGGCTGCTGTTCGAGGAACGCCTGCAACGCGCGGTGCACAAGGCCGACCGCCACGACCAGCGGCTGGCGCTGTTGTTCGTCAACCTCGACGGCCTGAAGGGCGTCAACGAGTCATTCGGCCAAGGCACCGGCGACGCCCTGTTGCGCACCATCGGCCAGCGCTTGCGCGCAGTCAACGGGGCCGACCTGCTGGCGCGGGCCGGTGGCGCCGAATTCCTGCTGCTGCTCGAAGGCAACCCCGACGCCGCCGAGGCCTCCGCGCGTGCGAGTGCGCTGCTCGACGAGATTGCCCGGCCCTGCCAGGTCGAGCAGCGCGAGCTGGTTGTGTCGTGCTCGATCGGGATCGCGATGTACCCCGAGCACGGCGCGCTGTCGCGCCTGATCCCGCATGCCGCGGCGGCGCTGAACGCGGCCAAGAACATGGGCGGGGCGACCTACTGCTTCTTCGAGGCCAGCATGGTGGCTGGCAAGCGCGACGAGGTCGAGCTGCTGCGCGACCTGCGCTGCGCCATCGAGCACGGGGAATTCGAGCTGTTCTACCAGCCGAAGATCCATGCGCCGAGCGGCCAGATCACCGGTGCCGAGGCGCTGATGCGCTGGCACCACCCCAAGCGCGGCATGATCAGCCCGGGCGTGTTCATCCCCATCGCCGAGCACTACGGCCTCATCAATTCGCTCGGCAACTGGGTGATCGAAGACGCCTGCCGACAAATCCGCGCCTGGCGCAACCAGGGCTTGCGGATGCGGGTGGCGATCAACCTCTCGGTCCACCAGTTGCGCCAGGCCGACCTGGCCCCGCGGATTGCCGCCGCCCTGCAGCGCAACCGCCTCGAACCGCGCCTGCTGACCTGCGAGATCACCGAGTCGGTGGCGATGGGCGACAGCGCGGAGACGCTCAGCGTCATCGCGCAACTGGCGGCGATCGGCGTCCACCTGTCGATCGACGACTTCGGCACCGGCTACTCCAACCTGAGTTGCCTGCGCAAGCTGCCGGCCGAGGAACTGAAGATCGACCGCAGCTTCATCCTCGATCTGGAGACCAGCGGCGACGCGCGGGCGATCGTCGATGCGGTCGTCAAGCTGGCCCAGGCGATCGGCCTCAAGGTCGTGGCCGAAGGCGTGGAAACCGAGCGTCAGCAGGAGATCCTGCGCCAGCTCGGCTGCGACGAACTGCAGGGCTTCCTGTTCGCCAAGCCGATGTCGGCGCGTGCGCTGGCGCACTGGGCGATGAACCACGAAGGCCCGCGTACGCTCGACTTCCGGGCCTCGCTGTTCGGCGAGACGCGGGCGGTCGAGCTGGTGTAGCGCGAGCACCGTGGCGGCACAACGCCCGCAGCGCGCCGGCACGGCGGCGGGCCTCCGGCTTGACGCGCTTCCTACAATGCGGGCATGAATGCCCAGCCCTACACCCGCGGCGGCGCCTTGCCGCAGATCCTTCAACAGCGCATCGCCATCCTCGACGGCGCGATGGGCACGATGATCCAGCGCTACAAGCTCGGCGAGGCCGAGTACCGCGGCGCGCGCTTCGCCGACCATCCGAGCGACCTGAAGGGCAACAACGACCTGTTGCAGCTCACCCGGCCCGAGGTGATTCTGGAAATTCACCGCCAGTACCTGCAGGCGGGCAGCGACATCGTCGAGACCAACACCTTCGGCGCCACCAGCGTGGCGCAGGAAGACTACGGCCTTGCCCATGTGGCGCGCGAACTGAACGTCAGCGCAGCGCGGCTCGCGCGCCAGGCCTGCGACGAGTTCAGCACGCCCGACAAGCCGCGTTTCGTGGCCGGCGCACTCGGCCCCACGCCGCGCACTGCCAGCATCAGCCCCGACGTGAACGACGCGGCGGCGCGCAACGTGACCTTCGACCAGCTCAAAGACGCCTACCGCGAACAGGCCGAAGGCCTGCTCGAAGGCGGCTGCGACCTGTTCCTGGTCGAGACGGTGTTCGACACCCTCAACGCGAAGGCGGCCATCTTCGCCCTCGACGAATTGATGGAAGACACGGGCGAACGCCTGCCGGTGATCGTCTCGGGCACCGTGACCGACGCCTCCGGGCGCATCCTCTCGGGCCAGACCGTGAGCGCGTTCTGGCATTCGGTGCGCCATGCCCGGCCGTTGGCGGTGGGCCTGAACTGCGCCCTCGGCGCGGCGCTGATGCGGCCCTACATCGAAGAGCTGGCCAAGGTCGCCGACGACACCTTCATCAGTTGCTACCCCAACGCCGGCCTGCCCAACCCGATGAGCGAGACCGGCTTCGACGAGACGCCCGACGTGACCGGCGGGCTGATGGAAGAGTTCGCCCGCGCCGGCTTCTTGAACATTGCTGGCGGCTGCTGCGGCACCACGCCCGAACACATTGCGCAGATCGCGCAGCGCGTCGGGCGCTTCAAGCCGCGCTGCCGCCACGCGACAGGCTTGTTCACGCAGCTCGAAGCGGCCTGATCGGCCACAGCCGGGCTATCGAAACACCCGATACGGGGGCTGTCAGCCTTCCGTCAGAATCGCCCCACTCTGGAGGGGACTGATGGAAAAGACCTGGCTCAAGCACTACCCAGCGGGCGTGCCTGCCGAAATCGACGTGGCGCAGTACCGCTCGCTGGTCGAGTTGCTGGAAGAGAGCTTCAAGAAGCACCGCAACGCCGTCGCCTACCGCTTCATGGGCAAGACGGTCAGCTTTGCCCAGGTCGATGAGCAGTCGCGCGCCTTTGCGGCGTACCTGCAGGCGCAGGGGCTCGACCGCGGCGACCGGGTCGCGATCATGATGCCCAACGTGCCGCAGTACCCGGTCGCGGTGGCCGGCATCCTGCGCGCCGGGCTGGTGGTGGTGAACGTGAACCCGCTCTACACGCCGCGCGAGCTTGAACACCAGTTGAAGGATTCGGGCGCCAAGGCGATCGTGATCGTCGAGAACTTTGCCGGGACCTTGCAGAAGGTGATGGCCAATGTGCCCACCAAGAAGGTCATCGTCACCGCGCTCGGCGACATGCTCGGCTTTCCGAAGGCGCTGATCGTCAACTACGTCGTGCGCAAGGTGAAGAAGATGGTGCCGGCGTTCGACCTGCCCGGCGCCACCCGCTTCAACGACGCCCTGGCGCAGGGCCGCGGCAAGAGCGTGCGCCCGGTCTCGGTCGGGCCCGACGACATCGCCGTGCTGCAGTACACCGGCGGCACCACCGGCGTCAGCAAGGGTGCGGTGCTGCTGCATCGCAACCTCGTCGCCAACATCCTTCAGGCCGAGGCCTGGTACCAGCCGGCGCTGAAGAAGATTCCTGCGGGCGAGCAGATCGTCACCATTTGCGCGCTGCCGCTGTATCACATCTTCGGTTTCAACACGAACATGATGCTGTCGATGCGCATGGGCGGCTGCAACATCCTGGTTGCCAACCCGCGCGACCTGCCCGGTGTGTTCAAGGAACTGGCGGGGCAGAAATTCCACAGCTTCCCGGCCGTCAACACGCTCTTCAATGCGATGGCGCACCACGCCGATTTCGGCACGGTCGATTGGCGTGGCCTCGTGATCTCGGTCGGCGGTGGCATGGCGGTGCAAAGCGGCACCGCCAAGCTCTGGCTGGAGAAAACCGGCTGCCCGATCGTCGAGGGCTATGGCCTGTCGGAAACCTCGCCCTCGGCGAGCTGCAACCCGGTCGACAGCACCGCCTACAGCGGCAACATCGGCTTGCCGATGCCCAACACCGAGTTCACGCTGCTCGACGACGACGGCCACGAAGTGCCGCTGGGCACGCCGGGTGAAATCGCGATCAAGGGCCCGCAGGTGATGGCCGGCTACTGGCAGCGCCCCGACGAGACCGCCAAGGTGATGACGGCCGACGGCTTCTTTCGCACCGGCGACATCGGCACGGTGGACGAGCGCGGCTACTTCAAGATCGTCGATCGCAAGAAAGACATGATCCTCGTCAGCGGCTTCAACGTCTACCCGAACGAGGTCGAAGACGTGGTCTCGCAGATGGCCGGCGTGCTCGAATGCGCGGCCGTGGGCGTGGCCGATGCCAAGGCCGGCGAGGCCGTCAAGCTGGTCATCGTGCGCAGCGACCCCGCGCTCACCGAGGCGCAGATTCGCGCCTACTGCGAGGCCAACCTGACCGGCTACAAGCGGCCCAAGATCGTCGAGTTCCGGACCGACCTGCCGAAGACGCCGGTCGGCAAGATCCTGCGCCGCGAGCTGCGGGACAAGGCCTGACCAGAGCGCCATCCCTGCAACGTGGGGTGGTGAATTTCGCACACTGCCACGGGCCGAGATTCACTGGTTGCAATTGGTTGCGATTCCTAGACTCTTCCCAAGCCCTGCGCCGCAGGGCCGTGTGCGGGAGGAGTCAGATGAATCTGATCGATATGCCTCTGCTGTCCATGCTGCCGCGGCGTGCGCCGCAAGAAGAGCGGCGTCGTGCGACCGCGTCGGGCAGTTCGTTGTTGATGCGCATGCTCGATGAAATCGACTACGGCCTGATGCTCGTCGCGGCCGATGGGCAACTGCGCTATGCCAACCGGCTGGCCCTGCTCGAACTGGCCGCAGGCGGGCCGTTGCGCCTTGCCGGCGGGCTGCTCTGCGTCCAGCCCGAAGGCGAACCGGGCCGGCTGCGCGCGGCGCTGGCCGACGCGGCCCGCGGCCTGCGCACCCTCGTCAAGCTGGGGCACAAAGCCAGCACCCTGTTGCTGGCCGTGATCCCGATGGACGGTGAGATCGAGCCGTCGGACCCGCCGACCTCGCTGCTCGTGTTCAGCAAGCGCGAAGCCTGTGCCGAGCTGACGCTCGCGTTCTACGCCCGCTCCAACGGGCTCACCGCCACCGAATCGACGGTGCTGCTGCAACTGAGCCAGGGCCTGAAGCCGAAAGACATTGCGCAGGGGCACCGCGTGGACTTGTCGACCGTGCGGACGCAGATATCGAGCATTCGCACCAAGACGCATACCGCGAGCATTCGCGAACTCATTGCGCGCGTTGCTTCGTTGCCGCCGTTCGCGTCGGCGCTGAAATCGACACTGAGCGGTGGCGACCGCACGCCCCGCCCGCTGCACTGACCGCCTGGCGCGCAGCGTGCTAGAGTTTTTGCGTTGGCCGGCATCCCGCCGTGCCGGCGCAAACGCTGACACGCCCGCATGGACCCAGAAGGCGCCGACGAGACCCCGAACCCCGTTGCGGCGCTGAACGGCGCTGTTGCGCGCCTGGTGGCGAGCGGCCTGCCGCGGCGCTACCGCAAGGGCATGCACCTCATCAACGAGGGCGAGCACGGCGACACGCTGTTCATCATCC
>JANOVJ010000494.1:0-5529 GCA_031417295.1 bacterium
GTCATACAGGTGGTCCATCACCGGCAGGCCGGAGGGCTTGACCTGCAAGCGTTCGGGGCCCTTCTCCAACATGCGCTCGTAGGTGGCGCGCAGGCTCTCGTGTTCCTTCGGCGCCAGCTTGTCGAGCTTGCGGCCGACTTCTTCGATGCGGTAGACGCTGCGCATACGCGCTATCGGGATGCCGCCGCGCCGCGTGGTGTACGGAACCATCTCCTGGCTAGTGTTCATGCAAGCTCCTTGAAGCACCGCACTGCAACCGATCTAAGCAAAGACTAACGGGGAACGTCGCCGGAACAACGTGACAAACCCGCATTTGTGGCGTGCATGTTGCGTGCCAACCCCGCGGATGAGGGGGCGGGGCGGCCGCGCTCCTGCGCTACTTGACCCAGGTATTGAGCTGGATGATCGGCAGCAGCACGGCCAGCACGATCAGCATCACCACACCGCCCATCGCCACGATCAGCAGCGGCTCCAGTAGCGTGGCCACGGCCAGCGCGCGGCGCTGCATCTCGGCGCCGATCTGGCGCGCGGCGCGGTCGAGCATCTGCGGCAGTTGGCCGGTCTGCTCGCCGAGGCGGGCGAACATGGCCAGCAGGCCGGGAAAGCGCTTCTTGGTGGCGAGCGCCGACGCCAGCGGTGCGCCCTCGCGCACCTGCACCAGCGCGTCGAGTGCGTCGGCGCGCATGGCGCGGTTCGACAAGGTTTCGGCTGCGGCTTGCAGCGCCTTCAGGATCGGCACGCCCGCGCCGGCCAGCATCGCCAGCGTGCCGGCAAAGCGCGCCGCGTTGTAGCCGCGCGCCAGCCGGCCGATCAGCGGCAGGCCCAGCATCGCGGCGTCGAAGCGCTCGCGAAAGGCTTCGTTGCGCAGCATCAGCCTGAGCGTGGTGAAGCCGGCAATCAGCGCCAGCAGCAAGGCCCAGCCCCAGTCGCGCATGAAGGCGCTGATGGCCAGCATCGCCACCGTGAGTCCTGGCAGCGCGCGCTTGCTGCTGACGAACACCGAGGCCACCTGCGGGACCACGTAGGTGACGAGGAAGATGACGATCACCACCGCAATCACCGACACGATCGCCGGGTAGGCGATGGCGCCGATCAGCTTGCTTTTCAGTTCCTGGCGTTCTTCCAGGTCGTCGGCCAGGCGTTCGAGCACCGCGCCGAGCGCGCCGCTCTGCTCACCGGCGGCAACGACGGCGCGGTACACATCGTCGAACTCGCGTGGCGAGCCGGCCAGCGCGCGTGCGAACGGCGAGCCGGCGTTGACTTCGCTTTTCAGGTGCGCCACGAGTTCGCGCTGGCGGTCGTCTTCGGCTTCGTCGCCTAGCGCGGTGAGTGCGCGTTCGAGCGGCAGGCCGGAGACGACCAGGCCGGCGAGCTGGCGCGTCCAGACCGACAGGCTGGTGGTGCTGAAGACGCGGCGGCCGAACTTGATCTTGGTGTCGGTGCTGTTGCCTGCGGCAACTTGCGTGACGCCCAGCGGCACCAGCGCCTGCGCACGCAGTTGCGCCCGCGCGGCCTTGGCGTTGTCGGCTTCCAGCAGCCCGCTGCTGGTCTTGCCGGCAGCGTCGAGCGCTTCAAATCGGTACGCCGGCATGGCGGATCCTCAGCGCGGCCAGCCGGGCGCCGGGCCGCCCCAAGCCCGGCGACGCCCCCCTGGGGGGCAGCGAAGGCGCGCAGCGACAAGCTTGGGGGCCATCATTCGCGGGTGACGCGCATGACTTCTTCGGGCGACGTGATGCCTTCATCGACGAGGCGCTCGCCGTCTTCGCGCATCGAGCGCAAGCCGCCCGCTTCAGCAGCCACGAAGATCTGCGACTCGGCCGCCCGGCTGTGAATCAACCCGCGCACCTTGTCGTCCACCGCCATCAATTCATACACCCCGGTGCGGCCCTTGTAGCCAGTGTGGCTGCACTCCGCACAACCGACAGGGTGGTACCGCCCCCGCCCGTCCGCGCGCTTGCAATGTGGGCACAGCTTCCTCACCAGCCGCTGCGCCAGCACCCCGAGCAGCGACGAGCTGAGCAGGAACGGCTCGACGCCCATGTCGATCATCCGCGTGACGGTGCTCGGCGCGTCGTTGGTGTGCACCGTCGCCAGTACCAAGTGCCCCGTCAACGAAGCCTGGATCGCGATCTGCGCCGTCTCGTAGTCGCGGATCTCGCCGATCATGATCACGTCCGGGTCCTGCCGCAGGATCGCCCGCAGCGCCTTCGCGAACGTCAGGTCGATCTTCGGGTTCACCTGCGTCTGCCCGATGCCGCCGAGCTCGTATTCCACCGGGTCCTCGACCGTCAGCACGTTGGTCCCTGCGGTGTCGATACGCCCCAGTGACGCATACAGCGTGGTCGTCTTGCCCGAGCCCGTGGGCCCGGTCACGAGCACGATGCCGTGCGGCTGGTGCACCAGCTTGTCGAACTTGGTCAGCACGTCGCCGCTCATGCCCAGGCCTTCGAGCGTGAACTTCGATTCGGCCTTGTCGAGCAAGCGCAACACCGCGCGTTCGCCGTGCGACGACGGCAGGGTGGAGACCCGCACATCGACCGCCCGCCCGCCGATGCGCAGCGAGATGCGCCCGTCCTGCGGCAAGCGGCGTTCGGCAATGTCCAGCTCGGCCATGATCTTGAGGCGCGAAATCATCGCCGCATGCAGCGCCTTGTTCGGCTGCACCACCTCGCGCAGCGTGCCATCGACGCGAAAGCGCACCGAGCTGCTGCGCTCATACGGTTCGATGTGGATGTCCGACGCGCCGTCTTTCGCCGCCTGCGTGAGCAGCGCGTTCAACATGCGGATGATCGGTGCGTCGTTCGAGGCTTCGAGCAGGTCTTCGATCGCCGGCAGCTCCTGCATCATGCGCGACAGATCGACGCCGCTTTCCACCTCGCCGATCACCGTCGCCGCGCTCGACTCGTTGCCGGCATAGACCTGCGCGATGCGCTGCGCCAGCGTGGCCGCGGCCTCGTGCTCCAACACGTCGATGTCGTACAGCCGCAGCACTTCAGACAGGGCCGGCAGGGGCGCGCCGGTGGGCGCCCACAGCACGAGCTGCTCGCCGTCGTCTTCGAGCAGCAGCGTGTTCGCCTTGGCGAAGGCGTAGGGCAGGGGGTGGCGCGCGCCCATGGCGGTCAGTTGATCGAGGTCGGGCCGGGGATCGGCGTGGCCGCAGGCGCCGAGGCTGGCCTGGCCGGCAGCGGGGAGGTGTCAGGCAGCGCCAGCATCGGCGGCACGCTGCCGCGCTGCAATGGCGAGCCCGGCTCCTGCGTCGCCAGCGGCGGCGCGATCGGCGCGTCGTTGATCGGCATCACGATGCTCTGCCGCGGCTGCCCGACCGTTTGTTGCTGGGCCCGGATCAGGTCGTAGCGGTCGGCTGTGAGCGCGTTCGATTCGTCCTGGCTGCGGATCACCATCGGCCGCAGAAAGACCATCAGGTTGCTCTTGGTCCGGGTGCGCGTGTCGGTGCGAAAGAGCGGCCCGATGATCGGCAGGTCGCCGAGGAACGGCACCTGGCTGACGCTGCCGCCGAACTCGTCTTTGAGCAAGCCGCCGAGCACCATGATCTGCCCGTCATCGACCACGACCGTGGTCTCGATCGCGCTCTTGTCGGTGGTCAGGCCCTGCGGCGAGAGCCTGCTGGAGGGCACGACGGTGGAGTTCTCGTTGTAGATCACGAGCCGGATCGTGCCGCCTTCGCCGATCTGCGACTTGATGCGCAGCGTCAGGCCCACGTCCTTGCGCTCGATCGTCTGGAACGGGTTGACGGCGCCGGAGCCGCCGGTGTTCGAGTACGAGCCGGTGAGGAACGGCACGTTCTGGCCGATCACGATCTTCGCCTCCTCGTTGTCGAGTGCCACCAGGTTCGGCGTGGCCAGCACGTTGGCGTCGGTCTTGGTCTCTAAAAAGCGCGCCAGCGCGCCGATGTTCCAGAAATCGCCGATCTTCTTCAACAGGCCGATGTTCAGGCCCGGCGGCACCGCCAGCGCGGCCAGGCCGGCAGCGCCGGTTCCGCTGCTGTTGATGCCGGCCGTCAGGTTCACGATGTTGCCGGCGCCGCTGTAGTTGGTGCCGCCACCGATCACCCGGCTGCTGTTCTGGTCGCCCGAAATGCCCTGCCACTGGATGCCGATATCGGCCAGCTTCTCGGCATCGACCTTGACGATCAGCGTCTCGATGTAGACCTGTGCCCGCCGCGTGTCGAGCTTGTCGATCACGTTGCGCAGTTGCTGGTAGAGGGGCAGGCCGGCGGTGATGATGAGCGAGTTGGTGGACGGGTCGGCCTGGATGAAGCCGCCAGTGGACGGCCCGGCCGACGCCGACACCGGCGCCGACGACGGCGTGGCGCCGCCGGGTGCGCCGGCCGGCAGGCCGGGCGATGCCGGCGCAGGGGCGTTGGACGAGCCCCCGCCCCCACCGCCGGAGCCGCTGGAACTGAAGGCCGCGCGCAGCACCGCGGCGAGCTTCGTCGCGTCGGCGTTCTTCAGGTAGACGACCCAGATGTTGCCCATGCCGTTGTTCAGCGTCGACGGCTTGTCGAGCTTCTCGACCAGCGAGCGGATCAGCGCCAGCCGGGCCGGGTTGGCGGCGCGGATGATCAGCGAGTTGCTGCGCGGATCGACCAGGATCACCGGCCCTGCCGCGCCCGGCACCGCACCCTGCTGCCCGGCCGAGTCGGCCAGGCGCTGCACCAGCACCGCCATGTCGGCCGCAACCGCATTTTTCAGCTCGATCACTTCGATGTCGCCCGAGGTCGGGGTGTCCATCGCGGCGATGATCTTGGAGATGCGCTGCAGGTTGTCGGCGTAGTCGGTGATGACGAGCGAGTTGCTGCCCGGGTTGGCGTTGATGGTGTTGTTGGGGCTGATCAGCGGCCGCAGCACGGCCACCAGGTTGTTCGCGTTCTCGTGGTTCAGGCGAAAGATCTGGGTGACGATGCTGTCGCCCTGGCGCGTCGGCGGCTCGGCCGAGACCACGCTGGTCTGCAGCTTGGCGTCGGCCTCGGGAACGACCTTGAACAGGCCGCCCACTTCCACCACCGTGAAGCCCAGGCCACGCAGCGCGGCGAGGTAGTTCAGGTACACCTCGCGCGGCGACAGCGGCTCGTCGCTGTAGAGCGTGATGTTGCCCTTGACGCGCGGGTCGACCACGAACTGCTGCTTCAGGATCGCGCCCACGGCGCGGGTCACGCCTTCGATGTCGGCGTTGACGAAATACAGCGTCACCGGCTCGCCCTTGAAGCGCGAGGGTTTCGGCTGCGCTTGTTGCTGGGCTTGCGGCTGGGCTTGCGCCTGCACCGCAGGGCCGGTGGCCAGCGACAGGCAGAGCAGCGTCACGGCCAGGCGCAGCGCCAGCGGGCGCGGGCGTGGGCGCAGCTCAGGCGCAGGTCTGGGATCGACGCGCATGTTCATGGTCATCCTATCGAAATGACGGACCGCGCGCCTTCGCGCCGCCCGATGATGTTGAGCAGGTTCGCCAGGGCCGTCTCATCCCCCGGGCCGGAGCGGGCCTCGCCGCGAAAGCGCACCCCACCGGGGCCCCAGC
>JANOVJ010000495.1:0-3516 GCA_031417295.1 bacterium
CCGATGGACAAGCCGACGAAGAACCACCAGCGGTCGGCCGCCGCCGGGCCGCCCCAAGGCGGCCGAACTCCCCTCGGGGGACGACGCCAAAGGCGTCCAGGGGCCGTCAACTCCGCCGCACGCCGCGGCTCGTGCAGCGCGTTCCAGAATGCGACCATCGACAGCGTCATGCCGAAGGTCATGAAGACGTCGGTGGCCACCGCGCCGGTGATCAGGAAGCCGAGCACCGACGACAGCAGCACCAGCGCCGCTGCCATCGCGGTCGTGGAACGCGGCGCCGGCGCATGCGGCCAGCGCCAGAACAACGCGGCCGTGAGCAGCGCGAACACCAGTGTCGCAAAGCGTGCCGCGAACGCGCCCACGCCGAACACCGCCATCGAGGCCGCGCTGGCCCAGAACGAGAGCGGTGGCTTGCCCCAGAACGGCACGCCGTAGTCCCACTGCGGCGTGATCCAGTTGGCCGTCTCCAACATCTTGCGGCCGATCTCGCCGTAGCGGGCCTCGGTGGTGTCGGTCAGCGGGTAGAGCCCCAGGCTGGCCAGCCGGGCCAGCACCACAACGACGAGCACGCCGAGCAGCAGATGCCGCGCCTTCATGCGTCCACCGGCCGGGCGCCCAGCGAGGCGGGCGCCGTGGGTGCGGTGAGCGCGGCGGCGTCGCCGACCGGCTCGGCGGCTTGCGGCAACTCAGCGCGCTGCCGATAGACGCCGCTCAGCAGGTACAACGGCCGCCCCTTGACCTCGACGAACATGCGCGCCATGTACTCGCCGATGATGCCGAGCGCGATCAGTTGCACCCCGCCAAGGAAGAGCACCGTCACCATCAGCGACGGGTAGCCTGCCACCGCGTCGCCGAACAGCAGCGACTTGCCGAACACGTAGACGCCGGCGCCGAGCGCATAGATCGCAGTGGCCAGGCCGATGTAGCTGGCCATCTTCAGCGGCGCCGAGCTGAACGAGGTGATGCCTTCGAGCGCCAGGTTCCACAGCCGCCAGTAGTTCCACTTCGTGACCCCGGCAAAGCGCGCGTCTCGCCGGTAGTCGAGCGTGGTCTGGCGAAACCCGACCCAGGCAAACAGGCCCTTCATGAAGCGCGTGCGCTCGGGCAAGGCGCGCAGCGCATCGACCGCGCGCCGGCTGAGCAGGCGAAAGTCGCCCACGTCGGCCGGAATCGGCAACTCGCCGATCGAGCCGATCAGGCGATAGAACCAGGTCGCAGTCGCTTTCTTGAGCCAGCTCTCGCCGTCGCGGCTCTGGCGCCGCATCATCACCACGTCGGCGCCGGCCTGCCACTCGCGCAGCATGTCGGGGATCAGTTCGGGCGGGTCTTGCAGGTCGGAGTCGATCACGATCACGGCGTCGCCGCCGGCATGGTCGAGGCCGGCGGTCAACGCGATTTCCTTGCCGAAGTTGCGGCTGAAGTCGAGCAACACGACGCGGGGGTCGGCGTCGGCAAAGCCGCGCAGCAGGCGCATCGAGTCGTCGCTGCTGCCGTCGTTGACGTAGAGCACTTCGGTGGTGATGGCCAGCGTGTCGAGCACGGCGGCGAGCCGGCGGTGAAAGTCCTCGATCACCGGTGCCTCGTTGTAGACCGGCACGACGACTGTCAACGCGACCGCAGGCCCGTCGGGCAGCGCCAGCACAAGGCGGGAGATCGGGACCGGCGGACGATTCATCGGGTGGGGCGCGGCGTGGCCGGTGGCTGCGGGCTGAAGCTGCAATCGTCGCCGGTTCGGCGGGACGGGTCCACATCGAGCGACCGGCGAGAACTCCGTCGAGACCGGCCGTGATGCCGCTTGGATGGCAACGAACGGCGTCATTGGTCGGGGTGGCGGGATTCGAACTCGCGACCTACTGGTCCCAAACCAGTTGCGCTACCAGGCTGCGCTACACCCCGAACGAACTGCATTGTACGGGGCTCGGGGGGCACAGGCCGACACCGGGCCGGTAGCTGGGCCGATGGCGCGCCCGAGCGCTATGTTCCGGCGCGCCCCCAACGCAAGGCCCCACTCGCCAGCGCAACGCCGACCACCGCCAGCGCCACCGCCGCGATCTCGAAGCCGCCCAAGGGATCGCCCAACCACCACCAGCCTCCGAGGGCTGAAACGACCGGGGCCAGGGCGCCGAATGCGGCCGCTCTCGCCGCGCCGAGGTGGACGATGGCCACCGCGAACACCCACAGCCCGGCCAAGCCCGCGATCACGCCCTGCCACAGGCCCTGGAATGCCAGGTCGCGCAGCGGCGCCTCGAGCAGCCGGGGTGCGCCGCTCCACCCCAGCATGGGCAGCAGCAGCAAGGCCGACCAGGCATTCACCAGCGCCGCGGCCTGCCAAGCGCTGAGGCCGGCGCCGCGAAAGGCCAGCGTGAAGCCCGACCACAGAGCCGCGGCGCCGAGAAACAGCAGGTCGCCTCGCCATGCCCCCGGCAGGCCACCGGCAAGCGCCTTCCCGCCCAGCACCGCGACACCTGCCGCCATCAGCGCGAGCCCGATCGCCCGCGAGCGGTCTGGGCGCTCGCCCCACAGCGCCATCGCGAATGCCGCGGCGAACAGCGGTGCGGCACCTGCCATCAGGACCCCCATGTGGGCCGCGGGCGCAAAGCGGGTGCCGCTCATCGCGAGCAGGCCAAAGGGCAGGCCGGCGCCCATGACCATCAACGCGAGCCGCCGCCGCGACACGCCGCGCGGCAACAGGCCGATCGGCCACAGCACCGGCAGCAGCAGCAGCGCCGGAATGGCGTAGCGCAGTACGGCCAGGTCGGCCGGTACCATCGTCGTCGTGGTCGAGTGACGGGTGACGACTTGCCATGCGCCGCCGATCAGCGCCGCCGTCACGCCCGCGAGCAGGCCTGTTGCCGTGGATCGGGAAATCAATGCCGCCCCTTGCGCCGCGCCGTGCAGCGATTCAATCGAGCGAGTGTTCTAGCTTCGTCGGCGCCGCGCTGCCAGATTCGTGCGCACCTGGCCCGGTGGCGTGCCCAAACAGCGCCGGAACACGCTCGAGAAGTGGCTGTGGCTCGAATAGCCCAGTTCCGCCGCGAGCCGGCTCAGGTTGCGTTCACCTTGCTCGATGCGCTCGAGCGCCACGCTCATGCGCAGCCCGGTGCGGTAGGCGTGCAGGCTCTGCCCGGTGTGGCGGCGAAACATGCGGGCCAGGTGAAACGGCGAGCTGTGCACGGCGCGGGCGATCTCGGCCAGCGTGTCGTCGCGCTGCGGCGCCGCAGCGAGGTACTGGCGCGCCCGTTCCACCGCGCGGTGGAGCCGCTGCGGCGCGCTGCCTGCGGCGGGCTGCGAAGCCTGGTGGACCAGCGCAGCCAGCCGCTCCTCGAGCAGGAGCGCCTCGCGGCGCCACAGGCGAAGCTGCAACTGCGCCGTCGGCGCCAGGGCGGCACGCCTGTTCGGCCCCCACTCGGCATCGATCTCGATCGCCATGCTGCGCTGCGCGGCACAGGGGCGGCGCATGCGGTAGCCCTGTTCCGGCGTGAGCCACAGCGCGCTGGCAGCGTCGCAGACGAAGCT
>JANOVJ010000496.1:0-2581 GCA_031417295.1 bacterium
CCAGGCATCGGCGGGCAGGCCGTCGCGGCCGGCACGGCCCGTTTCTTGGTAATAGCTTTCGATGTTCTTCGGCAGGTCGAGGTGGGCGACGAAGCGCACGTCAGGCTTGTCGATGCCCATGCCGAAGGCAATGGTCGCCACCATCACGATGGCCTCTTCGCGCAGGAAGCGATCCTGATGGCGCTGGCGCAGGCCGGCGTCGAGGCCGGCGTGGTACGGCAGCGCGGCGATGCCTTCGGTATTCAGCCAGGCCGCCGTTTCTTCCACCTTCTTGCGCGACTGGCAGTAGACGATGCCGGCGTCGCCCTCATGCTCGTCGCGCAGGAAGCGCAGCAGTTGCGTCCGTGCGTTGTCTTTCTCGACGATGGCGTAGCGGATGTTCGGCCGGTCGAAGCTGCTGATGAAGACGCGCGCTTCTTCCAGCTGCAGCCGCAGGATGATGTCGGCGCGCGTGAGGTCGTCGGCGGTGGCGGTGAGCGCGATCCGCGGCACGCTGGCATAGCGCTCGTGCAGCACGTTCAGCGCCAGGTAGTCTTCGCGAAAGTCGTGCCCCCACTGGCTCACGCAATGAGCCTCGTCGATCGCGAACAGGTTGAGCAGGCCGCGTTCGTGCAGCGAGTCGAGCTGGGCCAGGAAGCGCGGCGTGGTCACCCGCTCGGGCGCGGCGTAGAGCAGCACCAGCCGGCCCGACATCATCTCGCGCTCGACCCGCGCGGCTTCCTCCGACGTGAGCGTGGAGTTCAGGAACGCAGCGTGGACGCCGGCTTCCTCGAGCGCGCCGACCTGGTCGTGCATCAGCGCGATCAGCGGGCTCACCACCACCGCCACCCCGCGCCCGGCGCGGTGGCGGGCGATCGCGGGCACCTGGTAACACAGGCTTTTGCCGCCGCCGGTGGGCATCAGCACCAGCGCGTCGCCGTCGCCGATCACGTGGTCGATGATGGCGCCCTGCTGGCCGCGGAAACCGGCATAGCCGAAGACTTCGGTCAGCAAGCTTTCAGGGGCGGCGTGGGTGGCGTTCGGGGACGGGTTCATTGAACCCCGATGGTAGCGGCGCGATCGCAGTTACCTCAGTTCTCGCCGGGCCGCCCCAAGAGAACTGAGATTCCCTCGGGGGGCTGAGCCCGGACACGAACAGGCCCTGCGGCCTGTTCGTGCCTGGCAAAGGGCCGGGCCTCCGGCCAGGCGCGGCCGGCAAGGCACACCGAAGGTGTCTTGGGGCCGTTATGTCGCCCGCGCCAGCTTCGCCGCGATCTCCGCCACGTGCTTGCCCTGGAAACGGGCCCCGGCGAGTTCGTTCTCGCTCGGCTGGCGCGAGCCATCGCCGGCCGCGATCGTCGACGCGCCGTAAGGGCTGCCGCCGCTGATCTCGCTCAAGGTCATCTGGCCCTGGAACGCATACGGCAGGCCGACGATCACCATGCCCTGGTGCAGCAGCACCGTGTGGGTCGAGAGGATCGTGCTCTCCTGCCCGCCGTGCTGCGTGGCGGTCGAGGTGAACACCGAGCCGACCTTGCCGACCAGCTTGCCGGTGAACCACAGGCCGCCGGTCTGGTCGAGAAAGTTCTTCATCTGCGCCGCCATGTTGCCGAAGCGCGTGGGGGTGCCGATGATGATGGCGTCGTACTCGGGCAGTTCTTCCACCGTCGCCAGCGGCGCGGCCTGATCAACCTTGAAGTGCGCACTCTCGGCGGCCTCGCGCGGCATGAGTTCGGCGACGCGCTTGACGTGCACCTCGGCGCCGGCCGAACGCGCGCCCTCGGCGATGGCGCCCGCCATCGTCTCGATGTGACCGTAGCTGCTGTAGTAAAGAACCAGAACCTTTGCCATGATGGCCTCCTGAAGTGGGTGGAAGACGCGGCACCGGTGGCGCCGCGACCCCTCGCAATTTTCTGCGCGGCCCGCCCGGCGGGGTTCAAATCGACCGAACGCTCGCTTCAGTCGGCGCGAAGGCCGGCGCCGCGCGACCGGCCGCTCCCCCGTTGGTGGGCACCCGGGCGAGGGCACCCTTCCTGGCCCTGGCGAAGGGGCGCAGTGTCGAGCATCATTCGGGCCATGCACCGCCGACGCGCCGGTATCATCGATCATCCGATTCAATGCGCCGAAACCTGGAGACAGCCATGGCCTCGATCAACAAAGTCATCCTCATCGGCAACCTCGGCCGCGACCCCGAGATTCGCTACAACCCGAGCGGCGGCGCCTGGTGCACGGTGAGCATCGCCACCACGCGCAACTGGAAAGACAAGACCTCGGGCGAGAAAGTCGAAGAGACCGAATGGCACCGCGTCGTCTTCAACGACCGCCTGGCCGAGATTGCCGGCGAGTACTTGAAGAAGGGCCGCTCGGTCTACATCGAAGGCCGCCTGAAAACCCGCAAGTGGCAGGACAAGGAAGGCAAGGACACCTACACCACCGAGATCCTGGCCAGCGAGATGCAGATGCTCGGCAGCCGCGAAGGCATGGGCGGTGGCGATGAGGGCGGTGGTGGTGGCGGCGGATCGCGCGGCTATGCTCGCGACAGCGGTGGTGGCGGTGGCGAAGGCGGCGAACAGCGCAGCGCGCGGCCGGCAGCGCAACGGCC
>JANOVJ010000497.1:0-7044 GCA_031417295.1 bacterium
GCGAACGCTTTAGCAGTATTTTATGAGCCGCTTCGGTGATGAAGCTGCCCGGCAGCCGGATGACCCGGTCTGCATCGCCCGCAAGTAGTTCATTAACTCGGCGACGCCGCGATTATAGAAAGCCTGCTGCGAGATGCTGAGCCTGCTTCGATGGCTGTCCCGCCGGCCGCTGTGGTTTCTGCATGCGCTGGGTGCCTGCGCGGGCTGGCTCGCCTACACCTTGTCGCCCGGCTATCGGCGGCGCTTCTCGGCCAATACCGCGCTGGCCGGCGTGCCGCGCCACGCGCGCAGGCAGGCCATTGGCGAGGCCGGGCGCGGCCTGCTGGAGCTGCCCTATCTGTGGCTGCGCGAGCCGGGGCAGAAGCTGTCGCCGCCGGTGCCCGTGGAAGGTGCCGCGCTGATCGAGCAGGCGCACGCAGGCGGGCGCGGCATCGTGTTCCTGACCCCGCACCTGGGAAGCTTCGAGGTCATGGCGCAGGCCTATGCCGAAATTTTTGCCGCTGCCCATGGCCCTATCACCGTGCTCTACCGGCCTGCCCGCAAGCCCTGGCTGCGCCCGCTGGTCGACACGGCCCGCGAACGGCCGGGCCTCGCCACCGCGCCAGCCACACTCGCCGGTGTGCGGCAGATGATCCGCGCGCTGCGCCGGGGCGAGGCGGTGGGCCTGCTGCCCGACCAGGTGCCGCCCGAAGGGCTGGGCGTGTGGGTGCCCTTCTTCGGCCAGCCGGCCTACACGATGACGCTCGCCGCGCGCCTGGTGCAGCAGACCGGCGCGACGCCGCTGCTGGCCTGGGGCGAGCGGCTGCCGCGCGGTGCCGGCTTCGTGGTTCGCGTGTCGGCGCTGGCTGAGGCCCTGCCCTTCAATGACCCCGCGCAAGCCGACCCGCAGGCGGCCTGCGCCGCTGTCGTCAACCGCGCCATGGAGTCGCTGATCCGGCAATGTCCGCAGCAGTACCTGTGGGGCTACCAGCGCTACAAGACGCCGCGCAAGGAGACCGATCCCCGGGCTGCCGACTGAGGTTGACGACCCCAAGACCCCTGTGGGGTCGTCCCCGTCGCGGAGCGTGCCGGCTTTGGAGCGGCCCGGCGCCGGCCGCTGCCCAGCGCCGATAATCGCGCGATGCAATTGAGCTTCACAAAGATGCAAGGCGCAGGCAACGACTTCGTGGTGATCGACGCCACGCGCGCGCCTGTGGCGCTGACCGCGGCGCAATACCGCAGCCTCGGCGACCGACGCTTCGGCGTCGGCGCCGACCAGATCCTCGTCGTCGAGCGCAGCGCCACACCCGAGGTCGATTTCCGCTACCGCATCTTCAACAACAGCGGCGACGAGGTCGAGCACTGCGGCAATGGCGCGCGCTGCCTGGTGCGCTTCGTGCACGACAAAGGCCTGTCGGCCAAGACGACGCTGCGCGTCGAGACCGTCAACAACCTGCTCGAGCTGCGCCTGCAAGCCGACGGCCGCGTAACGGTGGACATGAACCGGCCCGTCTTCGCGCTGCCGCAGGTGCCGTTCGACGCGAAAGGGTTGCAGGCACGCCCGCTGGGCGACTTCGATCTCTGGCCGCTCGATCTGCCGGGCGACCGTCGCGTCGAGGTCGCGGTGCTGTCGATGGGCAACCCGCACGCGGTGCAGATCGTGCCCGATGTCGCTGCCGCGCCCGTCGCCAGCGTCGGCCCGCAAGTCGAACACCACCCGCGCTTCCCGCGCAAGGTCAACGCCGGCTTCATGCAGATCGTGAGCCGCAGCGAAATTCGCCTGCGCGTCCATGAACGCGACGCCGGCGAGACGCTCGCCTGCGGCACCGGCGCATGCGCGGCGGTCGTGGCGGGCATCCGCCTCGGCCTGCTAGACGCCCGAGTCGAAGTGCACACCCGCGGCGGGCAGCTTGCCATCGAATGGGCCGGCGGCGACGCCCCCGTGCTGATGACCGGCCCCGCCGAAACCGTTTTTGAAGGAACCATCGAGCTATGAGCATGAACCCGGGCACCCAAGGCATCACCGAGCAGGACATCGCCAACTTCCTGGCCAACACGCCGGGCTTCTTCGAGCGCCACGCCGAACTGCTGGGCGCGGTGCAACTGACCAGCCCGCACGGCCAGCGAGCCGTCTCGCTGCAGGAGCGGCAGATGGAAATGCTGCGCGAGAAGATCAAGGGCCTGGAGCTGAAGATCATCGAGATGATCCGCAACGGGCAGGACAACCTGGCGCTGGCCGACAAGCTGCACCGCTGGACGCGCAGCATCATGCTCGCCGACCACCCCGCCGACGTGCCCGAGGTGCTGGTCAATGAACTCAAGCACCAGTTCCTGATTCCGCAGGCCGGCATCCGCGTCTGGGCGGCCGATGCGTCGCATGCCGAGCTGCCGTTCGCGCAGCCGGTGGGCGACGACGCGAAGAGTTTTGCGTCGAGCCTGTCGGTGCCGTATTGCGGCGTCAACGCCGGCTTCGAGGCGGCGCAGTGGCTGGCCGATCCTTCGACCGTGATGTCGCTCGCGTTGATCCCGCTGCGCCGCGCGCCTGACATGCCCGCGTTCGGCATGCTGGTGCTCGGCTCGCCCGACCCGACACGCTACAGCGCCGACATGGGCACCGACTTCCTGGCCCGCGTCGGCGATATCGCCAGCGCCGGGCTGGCGCGGCTGCTCGCGGCGGGCTGACCCTCGCTGCCGGCGGAGCCTGTGACGCTGATCGTCGAACGCTACCTCACGCACCTGCGCGTCGAGCGGCGGCTGGCGGCGCGGACGCTGGCGATGTATGCGCAAGACCTGCTGCGGCTGGAGCAGCAGGCCAGTTCGGCGGGCATCGAGTTGACCGAAGTGCAACCGCAGCACATACGCCGCTGGGCCGCACAGTTGCACGCGCGCGGCCTGGCGCCGCGCAGTGTGGCAATGGCCTTGAGTGCCTGGCGCGGCCTGTACCGCTGGCTCGGGCGCGACGGCCTGGTGGCAGCCAACCCGGTTGATGGCGTGCGCGCGCCGAAGGCCGCCAAGCCATTGCCGAAGGCGCTCTCGGTCGACCATTCGGTGGCGCTGGCCGAGCACCGCAATGAGGGCGAGAGCAACCCGGCGCTGGAAGCGCGCGACACCTGCATCGTCGAGCTGCTCTACGGCAGCGGCCTGCGCATCGCCGAACTGGTGGGGCTCGACGTGCAGGGCAGCGCCACCGCGCTCGGCTGGATCGATCTACCGGACGGCGAAGCGCACGTGCTGGGCAAGGGCGGCAAGCGCCGCAGCGTGCCGGTGGGCAGCGCGGCGCGGGCGGCGTTGCAGGTGTGGTTGCCGCTGCGCGCGGTGCTGGCAAAAGCCGAGCAGCCGGCGCTGTTCGTCGGCCGCTACGGCACGCGGCTGACGCCAAGCCAGATCCGCTCGCGGCTGAAGACGCGCGCGGTGCAGGCCGGCATTCCGACGCACGTGCACCCACACATGCTGCGCCACTCGTTCGCCTCGCACCTGCTGCAATCGAGCGGCGACCTGCGCGCGGTGCAGGAGCTGCTGGGCCACGCCAACATCAGCACGACGCAGGTGTACACGAAGCTCGACTTCCAGCACCTGGCCAAGGTGTACGACGCGGCGCATCCGCGGGCGAAGAAGCGGCAGGAGCCCTCTCCATGATCGCTGCGTTTGAACAGGCGCCGCAGCGCTACGCGCGCCTGGGCGGCTGGGTGTATCTTGCGATCATCGTGCTCGGCCTGTTCGGGGAGCTGTTTGTACGGGCCACCCTGGTGGTGCCCGGCGATGCCACGGCGACCTTCAACAACATCGCGGCGTCACCGTTGTTGTGGCGGGCCGGCATCGCCGGCGACCTGCTGATGCAGGTGCTGGACCTGCCGCTGATCGTGATCCTCTACCTGCTGCTCAGGCCGGTGCAGAAGGAGCTCGCCCTCCTGGCCGCGTTCATCAACCTGATCCAGACCGCTGTGCTGGCGGCCAACAAACTCAGCCTGGTGGTCCCGCTGCTCCTGATGGGCGATGCCGGCTACCTGAAGGCTCTTTCAGCCGAGCAGCTCCATGCCCTGTCGGCCCTGGCCATCAACGCGCACGGGATCGGCTTCGGCATCGGGCTCATTTTCTTCGGCTTCACTTGCCTGCTTCAGGGCTGCCTGATTTTTCGCTCCGGGTACTTGCCAAAGGCGCTGGGTGGGCTGCTGTTTGTGGCGGGGCTGAGCTACCTGACCAACAGCTTCGCGTTGCTGCTGGCGCCATCGTTGGCCGACGCGATGTTCCCTGCGGTTCTGGTGCCGGCCTTCGTCGCTGAGTTGTCGCTCACCCTTTGGCTGATCGTCAAGGGCGTGAACATCAAGAAGTGGCCCGCGAGCATCGACCGATGAAGTCGATCGTGTTGCGCGCCGGCAAGGAGCGTTCGCTGCTGCGCCGCCACCCTTGGGTATTCGAAGGCAGCGTCCACAGCGGCCGGGCCGATGCGGGCGAGACGGTGCGCGTGCAGGCTGCCGACGGCGCGTTCCTGGCCTGGGCTGCCTACAGCCCGGCCTCGGCGATACGCCTGCGCGCGTGGAGCTTCAGCGAGGCCGAGCGCATCGACGCGGCGTTCTTCGAGCGGCGCATCACCCGCGCGCTGGCGCTTCGCGAAAGGCTGGCGCTGCCCAGCAACGGCATGCGGCTGATCCACGGTGAGGCCGACGGCCTGCCCGGGCTGATCGTCGACCGCTATGCCGACACACTCGTCGCGCAATTCCTCTCGGCCGGCGCCGAGCGCTGGAAGCCGGCGATCGCCGAGGCGCTGTGCCGCGCCAGCGGGCTGGCCCGGCTCTATGAACGCTCCGACGCCAGCGCGCGCGGCCTCGAAGGGCTCGATCCGCAGACCGGCTGGCTGCACGGCGAGGGCGCGACCGAAGTGACGATCCGCGAGCACGACTGGCAGTTCACGGTAGACATCGCGCACGGCCACAAGACCGGCTTCTACCTCGACCAGCGCGACAACCGCCGCCGCTTCGCCGCCACGGTGCGCCAGTTCGGCTTGAAGCGGGTGCTGAACTGTTTTTGCTACACCGGCGGCTTCTCGGTGGCTGCCCTGGCGGGCGGCGCCGAGCAGGTGTTGAGCGTGGACTCTTCAGCCCCGGCGCTGCTGCGCGCCGAGGCCCATGTGCTTGTCAACGGCTTCGATGCCGCCCGCCACGCGACGCTGGACGCCGACGTGAACGCCACGCTGCGGGCGCAGCTCGAACACGGCGCAAGCTTCGACGCGATCGTGCTCGACCCGCCCAAGTTCGCGCCCACCGTGGCCCATGCCGAGCGCGCGGCGCGCGCCTACAAGGACATCAACCGCCTCGCGCTCAAGCTGCTGGCACCGGGCGGCGTGCTGTTCACGTTCTCGTGCTCGGGCGGCATCGGCGCCGAGCTGTTCCACAAGATCGTGGCCGGCGCGGGCATCGACGCCGGTGTCGATGCGGCGATCCTGCAGCGCCTGGAGGAAGGGCCGGACCACCCGACCACGCTGCTGTTCCCCGAGGGACAGTACCTGAAGGGGCTGGCACTGCTGAAGAGCTGAGCCGACGACCCCCAGATGCCTCCGGCATGCCTTGCAGGCCGCGCCCACGCAAGCCCCGTGACCCGGGGTCGATGCAGCGCCTGCCGGCCACGAAGTGCACCGCTGTCTGCCGACCCGCTACATTGAGCCCCTGCGCTGCAAGCGCTGCGCATCGACGCGATGGGTCGTTCCATTCATCGGTCACACACAAAGGATTTCTCCATGAGCTGTACCAAGAATTCAGTGGCTGCGGTGGCGGCAACCCTGCTCGGGTTGGGCATGGCCGGCTCGGCGCAGGCGGTGTCGTCGACGAGTTCGCCGTCGAACTGGCGGCTGCTCCCCGGGCAGGCGTTCAAGGGCGTAGGGGGCGCACTGGACGGGGTGGCGCGGATTCAGTTCGACGGCTACGTATGCTCCGGCTCACTGCTCGCCGGCGGTGCCTATGTCGTGACCGCCGCTCATTGCGCCGACGGGTTTTCGTCGATGACGGTCGAGTTCGGCGTCGCGGGCGATCAGGCGGCAGTGACCCGCTCGGTGGCGGCCAAGGATGCGCACGTGAACCCGGGCTGGAACGGCACCCTCGATACCGGCGCCGACATCGCGATCCTCAAATTGAGCGCGCCCGTCACCGGCATTCGGGGCTTCAATCTCAGCACGACCAACGATGTCGGCAAGGAGCACCTGCTGGCCGGCTACGGCACTACCGCCACCGGCGGCGGCGGCATCAACCCCGGCTGGGACGAATGGGGCTACGCCCACTACGGCTACAACACGTTCGACCTCACCAGCAAGACCTTCAACGACGCCTGGGACGGCAGCGGCGACAACGCCTATGGCGAAACCTACGTGGTCGACTTCGACAACGGGCTGACGCGCAACAACACGCTGCAACGGGTGGCCGACCTGCGCGGCAACGGGTGGACCAGCGGCCTCGGGCTGGGTGCCGACGAGGCGCTCATCGCCGGGGGCGATTCGGGCGGTGGCGACTACGTGTGGAACGGCAGCGAGTGGCTGCTCAGCGGCGTGCACTCCTGGGGCTGGCAGTTTTGCCGCGACCGCGTGAGCCCGAGCTGCGACCTCTTTTCCGGCGCGTCGTCGAGCTACGGCGACTTGTCGGGCTCGACGGCGGTGTTTTCCCATGGCGACTGGATCAACAGCGTGACCTCGGTCCCCGAACCCGGCAGCTTCGGCCTGATGCTGGCGGGCCTGGCTGCGGCCGGGCTGGCGGCCCGGCGTCGCGACGCTCGCGGCACCCACAGCTAGCCCTCGCAGGGCCGCCCCAAGAGGGCTGAATCCCCTTGGGGGCGACGCCGCAGGCGTCTTGGGGTTGTTCAGCCAGCCAGCAGCTAGCGCGCTGGGTGAGGCAGCGCAACGCGCGTCTCGAACTTGGCGCGGTGAACGCTGAAGAAGGCCTTCACGTTGCGCACGTTGGCGTCTTGCGTGAACAGGCGCTGCACCAGCGCGTGATAGCCGGCCATGTCGGCCACCTGAACGATCAACACGAAATCGGGCCCAGGCGACACGCGGTAGCACTGCTGGACGGCCGGGTCGGCCTG
>JANOVJ010000498.1:0-1547 GCA_031417295.1 bacterium
CTGCCAATACCCCACCTTGATGGTGTCCAACATGGCTTTCGACTCGCTGGCCATCTGCAGATCAGGGAACGTCAGCACGGACCCCACGCCTTCCAGACGCGGCGTGCCCCATGGTATTCGTGTACCCGGAAGTTGACGACACGATCGAGATCGACATCAACCCCGCCGACGTGCGGGTAGACACCTTCCGCGCCAGCGGCGCCGGCGGCCAGCACATCAACAAGACCGATTCGGCGGTGCGGCTCACGCACGTGCCGACCGGCATCGTGGTGCAGTGCCAGAACGACCGTTCGCAGCACCGTAACCGCGACGAGGCCTGGCAGATGTTGCGTTCGCGCCTGTATGAGCACGAGATTCGCAAGCAGCAAGCCGAGCAGCAGAAGCTCGAAGACAGCAAGACCGACGTCGGCTGGGGGCACCAGATCCGCAGCTATGTGCTCGATCAGAGCCGGATCAAGGATTTGCGAACGGGGTTTGAAGTTTCGGCAACCCAGAAGGTGCTCGACGGCGATCTCGATGGCTTGATCGAGGCGAGCTTGAAGCAAGGGGTCTGAGGTGAAAGCGAAAGCCGACACGACAACAACATGAAAGAGACAAGCCATGCGTGAAGGCACTGCCGCCACCATCCGGCGCGAGGACTACAGCCCGCCGGCCTACTGGATCAAGAGCGTCGAACTGACGTTCGACCTCGACCCCGCCAAGACGCTGGTGACGAGCCGGATGCGCGTCGAGCGCAACCCGGGCGTCGAGGCGCAGCCGCTGCGCCTGCACGGCGAAGAACTGAACCTGCTGCGCGTGCTGGCCAATGGCGAGAGCGTGTCGTTCCGGACCGAAGACGGGCTGCTTGCGATCGACAACCTGCCCGCGGGCGAGTTCACGCTCGAGATCCGCAACACCTGCGCGCCGGACCGCAACAGTCAGCTCTCGGGGCTCTACACCTCGGCCGGCGGCCTGTTCACGCAGTGCGAGGCAGAAGGCTTTCGGCGCATCACCTACTTCCTCGACCGGCCCGACGTGATGTGCGTCTTCACCGTGACGCTGCGCGCAAACAAGGCCGCGTATCCGGTGCTGCTGTCCAACGGCAACCTGGTCGAACAGGGCGAGCTCGACGCCGAACGCCACTTCGCAAAGTGGCACGACCCGTTCCCGAAACCGAGCTACCTGTTCGCGCTGGTCGCGGCCGATCTGGTGGCGCGCGAGCAGATGATCCGCACCCGCGCCGGGCGCGACCACCTGCTTCAGGTGTACGTGCGCCGCGGCGACCTGGGCAAGACCGAGCACGCGATGAACTCGCTCGTGGCGAGCGTGATCTGGGACGAGGCGCGCTTCAACCTGCCGCTCGATCTGGAGCGCTTCATGATCGTCGCCGTGGGCGACTTCAACATGGGCGCGATGGAGAACAAGGGCCTCAACATCTGGGTCAGGAAGGGCGACGAAGACCGCTGCGCCTATGCGATGGACAGTCTCATCCGTTCGATGCGCTGGGACGAGACGACCTATGGCCGCGAATACGATCTCGATGTGTTCAACATCGTGGCGGTCGACGA
>JANOVJ010000499.1:0-5568 GCA_031417295.1 bacterium
AACAAAACGGCCCGGTGCGAGCACCGGGCCGAAAGTACCTTGAAGCCGAGCTTCAGGAGGTACCGAGGAGACACTCATTCAGGAGGACTGTGGGGCTTGCCCGCAGTGCCAGTAGGAGTGGCGCTCGCTCAGCAGAGTTCCGCCCGACTGCGGAAGTTTTTCTCCGTTCCGGGCGCCTGAAGCCCGCCGCTCACATGAGCGGCGGTAGGGCCGTGCCGTTTCAGGCAGCGCGACGCGACTTGGTCGCGGTTTGCGTGGCCTTCTCGGCCGTAGCGGCCAGGGCCTGGAAGCTCGACTCAGCCACGGTGGCGGCTTGCTTGGAGGCCTTTTGCACGCCTTCGAAGGCGTTGTTGGCAGCGGCAACGGCCGACTTCACCAGTGCAACCACGTTTTCGCTGCCGGCCGGCGCGTTCTTGACGGCGGCGTCAACCGCCGACATGAACTTGCCCTGGGCGTCGGAGGTTTGCGCCTCGACCATCTTGCCGAGGTCGGCGTTGGTGCTGGCGGCGATGTCGTAGAGGTGGCGGCTGTAGGCAGCGGCCTTCTCGGCGGCGGGCTGGAGCAGGCCGGCTTGCAGGGCCATCAGCTCTTGCGCGTCCTTGACCGACAGCGCGGCACGGACGTTCTCGGCGGCTTCGCCCATCGAGGCCTTGGCAACTTGCAGGTTCAACTCGACCAGCTTCTCGATGCCTTCGAAGGCCTTGTTCGTCAGGCCAAAGAGGGTTTCGACGTTGGCCTTGTGGGCGGCGATGAATTGTTCAGCGGTCAGCATAAAGTTCTCCAGAGGGTTGAGAGGAATGTTCTGGTGCCTGTTTGCTGCACTGCACCATGGCACGAAGTATAACGGTACCGTGTGACAAATCAAGCCGATTTTGCTGCGCTGCCGCAATCTAGAGTGGTGCTTCTAGCGCAGCGCCGACAGTGGCTGTCCCGCACCCGTTGCGTCAGCCGCTGCGGCGGCGCTTGCGGCTGGGCACAATCGACCGCTTGTTGCCCGTCAACCCGCACCGATGCGAGCCTTCCATTCCGACCTGTTCGTGCTTCCGCTGCCCGAGGGCCACCGCTTTCCAATGCAGAAGTACCGGCTGCTGCGCGAAGGCGTGGCGGCCGCCATGCCGCAGATTCGTCTCCACGATGCGCCGCCGGCCAGCGACGGCGAACTGGCGCTGGCCCACACACCCGGCTACGTGAGCGACGTGACCGAGGGCCGGCTCGATGCCGCCCGGCAGCGCGAGATCGGCTTCCCTTGGTCGCCCCGAATGGCCGAGCGCGCCCGGCGCTCGGTGGGCGCGACGATTGCTGCAGCCCGGGTCGCGCTCTGCGAGGGCGTCGCGGCCAACCTGGCCGGGGGCACGCACCACGCCTACGCCGACCGCGGCAGCGGCTTTTGCGTCTTCAACGACGCGGCCGTGGCGGCCCGGTTGATGCAGGCCGAGTGGCAGCGCGCGCACCGCGGTTTGTTGCGGGTCGCGCTGATCGATCTCGACGTCCACCAGGGCAACGGCAGCGCGGCGATCTTTCGTGACGACCCGACCGTGTTCACGCTGTCAATCCACGGCGAGCGCAACTTCCCGTTCCGCAAGGAGGCGAGCGATCTCGACGTGGCGCTGCCCGACGGCTGCCGCGACGACGCCTACCTGGCCGCGCTCGACACCGCGCTGGCGGCGCTGTGGGACCGCCACGCTGATGCGCCGCCCGGCCTGTTGTTCTACCTGGCCGGCGCCGACCCGCATGAAGGCGACCGGCTGGGCCGGCTCGCGCTCAGCACGGCCGGCCTGGCCGAGCGCGACCGGCGTGTCTTTGCCGCGGCGCGGGCGAGGCGCATCCCGGTCGCGCTGTCGATGGCAGGGGGCTATGGCCGGGTCATCGAAGACACTGTCGCAGTGCAGCTCGCTACGCTCGCGGCGGCGCTGCACAGTTGGTGTGAGTGGAACAATGCAGCCGGTTGAACACCCTACCTTCCCCGGTAACCCGCAGCCCCGGCAAGCCGGCCAGACACTCTTGCAAGGACCGCCTTCGTGACCATCAGCCTTGAAACCACCGCGATCGTCGACGCCGCGATCACGTCGCGCCGCTCGTTGCGCGCATTCCTGCCAACGCCGGTGCCGCAACCGACGATCGAGGACATCCTGGCCGTCGCCTCGCGCGCCGCTTCGGGCACCAACACCCAGCCCTGGAAGGTCTACGTGCTGACGGGCGAGGCGCAGGCCGCGCTGTCGCGCAAGATCGTCGAGATCTTCAATGACCCCGCAGCCCGGGCCGATCACCGCGAGGCGTACGACTACTACCCGACCGAATGGGTCTCGCCCTACATTGACCGCCGGCGCAAGGTGGGCTGGGACTTGTACGGCCTGCTCGGCATCGCGAAGACCGACAAGGCGCGCATGCACGCCCAGCACCGCCGCAATTACGAATTCTTCGGCGCGCCGGTGGGCCTGATGTTCACCATCGACCGGGTGATGCGCCAGGGCAGCTGGCTCGACTACGGCATGTTCCTGCAAAGCGTGATGGTCGCGGCGCGCGGGCGCGGGCTCGACACCTGCCCGCAGGCGGCGTTCCTGCAATTCCATCGCGTGATTCTTGAGCATGTGGGGGCGCCGGCGAGTGAGGCGCTGGTGTGCGGCATGTCGCTCGGCCACGCCGACCCGTCAGCGATCGAGAACACGCTCGTCACCGAGCGTGCCCCGGTGGCCGAGTTCGCGCGCTTCCTTGAATGAGCAGCGAACGCGAGGCGAATGAGGGTCGCGTCGAGGCCGGGAACGGGCCGCCGATGAAGCCCGCAGTGCTGGTCACACGCGCCGTTTTCGGGTCGGTGCTGGCGCGGCTCGAGGCGCATTTCGAGGTCGAGTCCAACGCTGCCGACACGCTCTGGGACAGTGCCGAGCTGACCCGCCGGTTGCAAGGCAAGGCCGGTGCGTTCACGACCGGCAGCGATCGCATCGACGCTGCGCTGCTGGCCGCCTGCCCGCAACTCAAGGCGGTGTGCAACATGGCGGTCGGCTACAACAACATCGATGTCGAGGCCTGCACGGCACGCGGCGTGCTCGTGACCAACACGCCCGACGTGCTGACCGAGACCACGGCCGACTTCGGCTTCGCGCTGATGATGGCCACCGCCCGGCGCATGGCCGAAGCCGAGCGCTTCCTGCGGGCCGGCCTGTGGACGAAGTGGTCTTACGACATGTTCAGCGGCAGCGATGTGCACGGCGCCACGCTCGGCGTGCTCGGCATGGGCCGCATTGGCCAGGCGATCGCGCGGCGCGGCGCCCACGGCTTTGGCATGAAGGTGACCTATCACAACCGTTCGCGCCTGGCGGCGGCCGACGAGGCGCCGCTGAACGCGCGCCATGTCGACAAGGCCAGCCTGTTTCGCGACGCCGACCACGTGGTGGTCGTCGTTCCGTATTCGGCGGCGTCGCACCACGCCGTGGGTGCGGCCGAATTGGCGCTGATGAAGCCGACCGCGACGCTGACCAACATCGCCCGCGGCGGCGTGGTCGATGACGCCGCGCTGGCGGTGGCACTGCGCGAGGGCCGCATCGCCGCCGCCGGGCTCGACGTGTTCGAGGGCGAGCCGCAGGTTCATCCGGCGCTGCTGGCGCTGCCCAACGTGGTGCTGACGCCGCACATCGCCAGCGCCAGCGTCGCGACGCGGCTGGCGATGGCCGACCTGGCGGCCGACAACCTGATCGCCGCGCTCGGCTGCGGGCCTCAGGCCGGGCGCCCGCCGACGCCGGTGAATGGCGCGGCGATCGCCGGGCGATGAGGGCGGCTTCAAATCAGGCGGGTCGTTCCGGTGCAGTTTCAGCCATCGCCGACGACGCCAGAGCGGCACACTGAATCGGGACCGGCCACGCCGGGCAGCCAGGTCTTTGGAGAGTTCGTCGTGCCATCAACCGCCCGTTTTGCATTCGTCGCCTTGTCCGCAGCCTGCCTCGCCGGCTGCGCCAGCGTGCAGGTGCGAGGGGTCGGCACGAACACGGGCTGGCCGGCCTATGACCTCACCGGGCCCGACATCGCCAGCCTTTCGACCGAGGCGCTGCGGCTTTGCCCGCAAGGCCATGTCGTGACCCGCCAATGGCAGCGCAGCAACCGGCCGGTGGGCGACAGCGACACGGGCACCGTCTGGGCCTTGCGCACCGCCGCATTCAGCTACGACCTGCAGCCCGACCAGGCCCAGATGAGCATCGCCTGCTCAGGCTGAGCCGCGCCGGACCGCGGCGGCGCGCGCCGCCGGGGCGCGGGCGACAATCGGCGCATGACCGAATGGCTCCCCATTGCGCTGGCTGCCGCCAACTTCCTGCTCCTTCTCTGGCTGCTGTTGCGGCGGGTTGACGACTCGGCGCTGGCCCGCGCCACCGAGGCCCTGGCCCGGTCCGGTCGCGCCGACAGCGAACGGCTGGAACGCGAACTGCGCGACGAAGTGGCACGCAGCGGCAGCGGTACGCGGCAGGAGATCGGCCAGACGCTGGCGGCCTTCCAGCAGACGCTGCTCGCCCAGTCGGGCGACGTGGCGCGGACGCAGAACGAACAGATCGACAGCTTTCGGACCCAGCTCGCGGCGATGCAGCAGGCGGTGAGCTCGGCGCTGCAAGCCGCGGCCGGCGCGCAGGCGGCGCAAACGCAGGCCTCGCGTGACGGCCAGGACGCGGCCTTCAAGCGCTTCTCCGACACGCTGAACGAACAGTTGCGGCTGCTGTCGGACGCCAACGAACGGCGCCTGCTCGAAGTCCGCAACACGGTCGAGCAGCGCCTCACCGCGCTGCAGACCGACAACGAGAAAAAGCTCGAACAGATGCGGGCCACGGTCGACGAGAAGCTGCACGCGACGCTCGAAGCGCGGCTCGGCGAAAGCTTCAAGCAGGTGGCCGACCGGCTGGAGCAGGTCCACAAGGGCCTCGGCGAAATGCAGGTGCTGGCCAAGGACGTGGGCTCGCTGAACCGCGTGCTCAGCAACGTGAAGACGCGCGGCATCTTCGGCGAGGTGCAACTGGCTGGCCTGCTGGAGCAGGTGTTCACGCCCGAGCAGTACGCCGTCAACGTCGAGACCGTGCCCGGCAGCGGGGCGCGGGTCGAGTTCGCGATCCGCCTGCCGGGCAGGCGCGAAGACGGCGCGCCGCTGTGGCTGCCGATCGACGCCAAGTTCCCGCGTGAGGACTACGAGCGGCTCGTCGAGGCCCAGGAGCGTGCCGACCCGGTGGCGGTGGAAGCGTCGGCGAAGGCGATCGAAACCCGGCTGCGCGCCGAGGCGAAGACGATCCGCGCCAAGTACATCGCGCCGCCGCACACGACCGACTTCGGCATCATGTTCGTGCCGACCGAAGGCCTCTACGCCGAGGCGCTGCGCCGGCCCGGCCTGCTCGAAGGCCTGCAGCGCGAACACAAGGTCATGTTGGCCGGGCCGACCACCTTGCTCGCCACGCTGAACAGCCTGCAGATGGGGTTTCGCACGCTGGCGCTGGAGAAGCGTTCGTCAGAAGTGTGGGAGGTGCTGGGCGCGGTGAAGACCGAGTTCGCCAAGTTCGGCGCGGTGCTCGACAAGACGAAGAAGAAGCTCAAGGAAGCCTC
>JANOVJ010000500.1:0-3357 GCA_031417295.1 bacterium
GGCGGCGCGCGGCCTGTTCGGCGTGCCGACGGTCGAGCTCGACGGCCGCCAGTTCTGGGGCCTCGACGCGCTGGCCATGGTCGCCGCATCGCTGCGCGGAGAAGCCTGGTTCGACGCCCCGCACTGGGACGCCGCGGGGCGTCCGCCGCCGGGCGTGCAACGCCGCGGCTGAATCAGGCGGGGCGCATCCTCGCCAGCACCTGCTGTGCGCCGGCCGCCATCAGGCGTGCGTCGGAGCCCACGGTGGTGAAGCGAAAGCCCTTGGCGATGCGGCCGAGGGCCACCTCGGGCGCGCCGTTGTGGATGCCGGCGACGACGCCATGCACCTTGGCACGCGCCAGGATGTGGTCGATCGCCTGCGCCACCGGTGGATCGACGTCGTCGAACACCGGCCGACAGCCGAGGGCGAGCGACAGGTCCGAGGGCCCGATGTAGATCGCGTCCAGCCCTTCGACCGACAGGATGGCGTCGAGGTTGTCGAGCGCCTGCGCGGTCTCGATCATCGCGAAGGCGACGATGGTTTCGTTCGCCTTCTGCGCGTAGTCGGGCCCACCGTAGAGCAGCGCGCGCACCGGCCCGAAGCTGCGCGTGCCGCGCGGTGCGTAGTGGGTCCAGGCGACGAGCTTCTGCGCGTCTTCACGGGTGTTGACCATCGGGCAGATCACGCCGTAGGCCCCGGCGTCCAGCGTCTTCATGATGATGCCGGGCTCCAGCCACGGAACGCGCACCACCGGCACGGTCGGCGTGGTGGAGATGGCTTGCAGCATCGTCACCATCGCGGCGTAGTCGATCACGCCGTGCTGGAGGTCGATCGTCAGCGAGTCCCAGCCCTGGTGCGCCATGGTCTCGGCCGAGAAGCTGTTGCCGATCGCCAGCCAGCCGTTGACGACGGCCTGGTCGGCTTGCCACAGCGTGCGCAGGCGGTTTTCTCTCATGGAAATATCTCCGAGGGGTGATTGAAGAGTCAGACGCCCACCGCGCGCGGCAACCAGAGCGAGATCGCGGGCACGTAGGTGATGACGGCGAGCACGATCACCATCAAGACGAAGAACGGCAGCAGCGCGCGCACCACTTTCTCGATCGGCAGCTTGCCGACCGCGCTGCCGACGAAGAGCACCGTGCCCACCGGCGGGGTGATGAGGCCGATGCCGAGGTTGACGATCATGATCATCCCGAAGTGGACCGGGTCCACCCCCACCGCCGTGACCACCGGCAACAGGATCGGGGTGAGGATCAGCAGCAGCGCCGCCATGTCCATCAGCGTGCCCAGGATCAGCAGCAGGATGTTGATGCAGAGCAGGATGACGACGCGGCTGTCGGTGAAGCTGGTAAGTGCGCTGGTGATCTTCAGCGGGATCTGCATCAGCGTCATGATGTAGCCGAAGCTGGCCGCGAAGCCGATCAGGATCATCACGATCGACACCGTCTTCACGGTGCGGTGCATCAGCTTGGGCAGGTCGCGCCACTTGTAGTCGCGGTAGATGAACATCGTGACGAAGAACGCCCAGACCACCGCGATCGACGCCGATTCGGTGGCCGTGAACACCCCCGTCAGGATGCCGCCGAGGATGATGACCATCGTGGCCAGGCCCCACATCGCATCGACCACGATCCGCAGTGCCTGGCGCAGCGGGATCGCCTCGCCCTTGGGGAAGTTGCGCTTCTTCGCCAGCCACAGGCAGTACACCGCCAGCGTGGCGCCGAGCAGCAGGCCGGGGAACACACCGGCCATGAACAGCGCGGCGATCGAGATCGAGCCGCCCGCCGCCATCGAGTAGATCACCGCGTTGTGGCTGGGCGGGATCAGCGTCGCCTGGATCGAGCCGCTCACCGTCAGCGCGGTAGCGAAGTCGCGCGGGTAGCCCTTCTTCACCATCTCGGGAATCATCACCGAGCCGATCGAGGCGGTGTCGGCAACCGACGAGCCGGAGATCGCGCCGAAGAAGGTGGACGCGAGTATGTTGACCAGCGACAGGCCGCCCCGGATGAAGCCCACCAGCACGCCAGCGAAAGCCACCAGCCGGCGCGACATGCCGCCCTCGGCCATGATGGCCCCGGCGAGCACGAAGAACGGGATCGCCAGCAGCGAGAACTTGTTGACGCCGCTGGCGATCTGGATCATCACCGCGTCGAGCGGCAGCTCGATCCAGATCGCGCCCACCAGGGCCGCCAGCCCGAGCGAGTAGGCGACAGGCATGCCGATGCCGACCAACAGCGCAAAGCTGCCCAACAGAATGAAGGCGTCCATGCTCAGGCCCCCGCCTCTTCAACCTGGTGGTCGAAGGTGACCACCGCGCGCCCGTGTTGCGGCCCGAAGCAGATCGTCTCAAGCACGAACAACAGGGTGAGCAGGCCGCCCAGCGGCACCGGCAGGTAGGTCAGGCCGACCGGCAGCCAGGGCAGCGCCGCCAGCGTCTGGCCCATGGTCTCGACGCTGAGCTTCGCGCCGTAGAACAGCATGAACAGGCTGATCGCCAGCATCAGCCCGTTGACGGCCAGTGCGCTCAGGCGCTGCAGCGGCTTGGGCAAGCGGTCGGTCACCATCGCCACCGCGATGTGGGCCCCGGCGCGGTAGGCCGCGGCGGCACCGACGAAGGTGAAGACCACCATCAGCAGAATGGCGATCGGCTCGGGCCACTGCGCGCCGAAGCCCAGCATGTAGCGCGCGAACACGCCGATGGGGATGATGATGCTCATGCCCAGGATGGACAGGCCGGCGACCCAGATGCAGGCCAGGTACACGCCATCGAGCACGCCGTGCACGGTGTTTTTCATGGGGGGTGCTCTCAGGCCGCCGGCTTCGGGCTTACTTGACCGCCGCGATCCGCGCGATCAGGTCGGCGTTCTGCGCGCCGTACTTGGCCCGCACCGGCGCGGTGGCGTCGTAGAAGGGCTTTTGATCGACTTCGATGAATTCCACCCCCGCGGCCTTGAGCTTGACCGTGTACTCGGCCACGCTCTTGTCCCACAGCACGCGCTGCTCCATCTGCGCTTCACGGCCGAGCTTCTTGATCAGCACCTGCTCTTCCGGCGTCAGCTTGTCGTAGGCTACCTTGGACATCACCACCAGTTCGGGAATGATGAGGTGGTGGGTCTGCGCGTAGTACTTGGCGCCGGTGGTGTAATGGTTGGACGTGTACATGCTCGGCGGGTTGTTCTCGGCGCCATCGATCACGCCTGTTTGCAGCGCGCTGTAGACCTCGGGGTAGCCCATCGCGATGCCGTTGCCGCCGAGCGCATTCATGGTGTCGATGAACAAGGGGTTGCCCATCATGCGAACCTTCTGGCCCTTCAGGTCGGCTGGCGTGCGCACCGGCTTCTTGGTGTACAGGCTGCGCGAGCCGCCGTCTTGCCAGG
>JANOVJ010000501.1:0-2306 GCA_031417295.1 bacterium
GGCCGACTTCATCCGCCAGGAGTTCACCCGCGGCCCCTACAGCATGCTGGCAGCGCTGCTGGCCAAGCCCGTGCTCGACCGCTTCAAGAAGCGCGTCGACCCGCGGCGCTACAACGGCGCGGCGCTGCTGGGCCTGCGCGGGCTGGTCTTCAAGAGCCACGGTTCAGCCGATGCGTTTGCCTTCGAGCAGGCGCTGCACCGGGCTTATGATGCGGCGAGAAACGGCCTGTTGGAGAGGGTGCACGCGCGCATTCACGACACGCTTCAGGCCCTGCCCTCGTCGGCCGGTGAAGGCCAGCCGATGGACGCCGACCTGACGCTCGCCGCATGACGACCACGCTGCCCCGCCATCCCCAGTATTCCCGCATTGCTGGCACTGGCAGCTTCCTGCCGCCGCGCCGGCTGAGCAACGCCGACCTGGCGCTCGAGCTGGCGGCGCAGGGCGTGGAAACATCCGACGCCTGGATCGTCGAGCGCACCGGTATTCGGGCCCGGCACTTCGTTGACGACGGCATGAACTGCAGCGATCTCGCGCTGCGCGCGGCTCGCCACGCGCTGGAGACGGCGGGCTGCACGGCGCAGGACATCGACCTCATCATCGTCGCCACCTCCACGCCCGACATGGTGTTCCCCGCCACCGCCTGCATCGTGCAGCACAAGCTCGGCATCCACGGCTGTGCCGCGTTCGACGTTCAGGCCGTTTGCTCGGGCTTCGTCTACGCGCTCACGGTGGCCGACGCGATGATCCGCACCGGCGCGGCGCGCAAGGCGCTGGTCATCGGTGCCGAAGTGTTCTCGCGCATCCTTGATTTCACCGACCGCACCACCTGCGTGCTGTTCGGCGACGGTGCTGGTGCGGTGGTGCTGGAGGCGAGCGACACGCCCGGCATCGTGGCCAGCGAGCTGCATGCCGATGGCCGGCATGTCGGCATCCTGTGTGTGCCGGGCACCGTGGCCGGTGGGCGGGTGCTGGGCAGCCCGCTGCTGACGATGGACGGGCAGGCGGTGTTCAAGCTCGCCGTCGGGGTGCTCGAAAGCGTGGCGCGCTCGGTGCTTGCCAAGGCCGGCCGCACCGAGAGCGACATCGACTGGCTGATCCCTCACCAGGCCAACGTGCGCATCATGCAGAGCACGGCGCGCAAGCTGAAGATGTCGATGGACAAGGTGATCGTCACTGTCGACCAACACGGCAACACTTCAGCCGCCTCGATTCCGCTCGCGCTCGATGAAGCAGTGCGCAGCGGCCGCATCGTGCGTGGCGACACGCTGATGCTCGAAGGCGTGGGCGGCGGCTTCACCTGGGGCGCGGTGCTGCTCGACTATTGAGCTACTGAGCGTGCGCGGCTCACCGTCAACAGGACTCTTGCAATGACTTCGTTTGGATTCGTGTTTCCCGGCCAGGGCTCGCAGTCGGTCGGCATGCTCGACGCGTGGGGCGACCACCCCGCCGTCAGGCAGACGCTGGCCGAGGCCTCGGCCGCGCTCGGCGAGGACATCGCGGCGCTGATTCACAGCGGCCCGAAAGAGCAGCTCGATCTCACCACCCACACCCAGCCGGTGATGCTGGCCGCCGGCATCGCCTGCTACCGCGCCTGGCTGGCCGAGACCGGCCTTGCGCCGCTGCTCGTTGCCGGGCACTCGCTGGGCGAGTACACGGCGCTGGTCGCGGCCCGGTCGCTCGAGTTTGATGATGCGCTGCGGTTGGTTCGCGCCCGTGGTAAGTACATGCAGGCCGCCGTGCCGGTCGGTGTCGGCGCGATGGCCGCCATTTTAAAACTCGAGGTCGGCGCGATCCGTGAGGTGGTCGAAACGATTCCCGGTGTCGAGGTGGCGAACCTGAACACGCCCGAACAGACCGTGATTTCCGGCACCAGTGAGGCGGTCGCCATTGCCACAGAGCAATTGAAGACCAAGGGTGGTCGCGCCATTCAATTACAGGTCAGCGCCCCGTTTCATTCGAGCCTGATGCAACCCGCCCGTGAACGCCTCGAACGCGATCTGGCCCTGATGGAATTTCACGAATTTTACTTCCCGGTCGTGGCCAACGTGACCGCACAATCCGTCTCGAGCCCGAGCAAAATACCGGCACTTCTGTCCGAGCAGGTCACGGGCAGTGTGCGTTGGGTGGAAAGCGTTCAGGAACTCGAGCGCCTCGGGGTTGAGGAATGGATCGAGTTCGGGCCGGGCAGCGCCCTGACCGGAATGGTCAAACGCATTGTGCCGGGTGCGCAGACGTTCAACGTCGCAAATCAGGAAGACCTCGAGAAGTACGTCGCGTCTCACGCGCAGTAGGCTTGAAATCGGTC
>JANOVJ010000502.1:0-8600 GCA_031417295.1 bacterium
CGCTGGGCCTCTTGCAACATCTACTCGACGCAAGACCACGCCGCCGCCGCCCTGGTGGCGGTGGGCACGCCGATCTTTGCCTACAAGGGCGAGAACCTGGCGGACTACTGGGACTACACGCACCGCATCTTCGAGTTCGGCATCAAGGGCAGTGAGGGCGAAGGCCCGAACATGGTCCTCGACGACGGCGGCGACGCGACGCTGCTGATGCACCTGGGCAAGCGCGCCGAGAAGGACGCGTCGCTGCTCGACAAGCCGACCAGCGAGGAAGAAACCTGCCTCTACGCCGCCATCAGGGCCAAGCTGGCGGTGGACCCGACCTGGTACAGCCGCAAGGGCGCGCAGATCATCGGGGTGACCGAAGAAACGACGACCGGCGTGCACCGCCTGAACGAAATGAGCGCGAAGGGCACGCTGCTGTTCCGCGCCATCAACGTCAACGACAGCGTCACCAAGAGCAAGTTCGACAACCTCTACGGTTGCCGCGAATCGCTGGTCGATGCGATCAAGCGCGCGACCGACGTGATGATCGCCGGCAAGGTCGCCCTGGTGGCCGGCTACGGTGACGTGGGCAAGGGCTCGGCGCAGGCCTTGCGCGCGCTGTCGGCGCAGGTCTGGGTGACCGAGATCGACCCCATCAACGCGCTCCAGGCGGCGATGGAAGGCTACAAAGTCGTGACGATGGAATACGCCGCCGACAAGGCCGACATCTTCGTGTCCGCCACCGGTAACAAGAACGTCATCACCTATGCCCACATGGCGGCGATGAAGGACCAGGCGATCGTCTGCAACATCGGCCACTTCGACAACGAGATCGACGTGGCGGCGCTCGCCGACTGCGAGTGGGACGAGATCAAGCCGCAGGTCGACCACGTGATCTTCCCTGACGGCAAGCGGATCATCCTGCTCGCCAAGGGGCGCTTGGTGAACCTGGGTTGCGGCACCGGCCACCCGAGCTTCGTGATGTCGTCGAGCTTCGCCAACCAGACCATCGCGCAGATCGAGCTGTTCACACACGCCGACGCCTACCTGGTGGGCAAGGTCTACGTGCTGCCGAAGCACCTCGACGAGAAAGTGGCGCGGCTGCACCTGAAGAAGGTCGGCGCGGTGCTGAGCGAGCTGAGCGACGAGCAGGCTAACTACATCGGCGTGCCCAAGCAGGGCCCGTACAAGCCTGATACCTACCGCTATTGAAGGCCATGGCGTCGGCGCGCTGGTTGACCAAAGAGCCAAAATGAAGCCAAAATGGAACTATGGTTCCATTTTGGAGTTTCTATGAGTGTCAACCTGTCGATCAAGGAAGTGCCCGACACGCTTGCCGACCGCCTGCGCCTGCGGGCTGAGCGCAATCACCGTTCGCTGCAGGGTGAGTTGATGGCGATCATCGAGCGTGCTGCCAACGAACTGCCCGACTCGCCCGGCGTGGTGGCCGGCGCTCCTTCGCAGAGCCGCGATCGGCAGCTTCGGGGCTGGAAGACGGTCGAGGATCTGGTCGCCGAACGGCGCGCGCTCGGCTGGCAACTTGCCGCCGCGCAGGGCCTGCCTCTGGCGGTCGACATCATCCGCGCCGACCGCGACGCCCGATGACCGCTGCCCAGCCCAGCCCGCCCCGCCCGCCCAGCCCGCCCAGCCCGCGCGTGCTCTACGTCGCCGAGCCGCCCGCCGTGTGGCTGCAGCGCCCGCCCGTGGTGGCCGACTGCAGTGTGGTGGCGGCCCTCGTCTTCGCCGAGCCGGCCTGCGACGAAGCGGCGGCCCTGCTCAGCCACAAGGCCGTGCATGCGCCGGCGTTGCTGCCGTTCGAGGTCGCGAACGTGGCCCGGTCCAAGCGCCGTGCCGGCATGGAAGCCGCTCCGATGGAAGACGCGCTGCGTGATTTCGCCGAACAGCGCATTGCGCTGCACCCGGTGCCGCCCGACGCGATGGCGCAGCTCGCGTTGCGCTACGAGTTGAGCGCTTACGACGCTGCTTATCTGTGGCTGGCGGCCGAATTGCAAGCGCCGCTGGCTACCTTCGACCGCCGCCTGGCCGATGCGGCGCGCCAGCATCTTGGGGCCGCCGATTGAAGGTCTGCCCGTGCGCCATCGAGCCTTGGTACGAGCTCATCGCGTTGCGCTGCTGCCAAGCCTTGCCCGACGCAGCCAGTGCTGCCAAGCGCTGAGCCTGCGGCTGAACCATGCGCGCTGACCAACTGATCCTCGCCCGCGGCCTGGCGCCGACGCGATCGGCGGCGCGGCGTCTGATCGCGAGCGGGGCCGCGCAATGGCTGGCCGCAGGCGGCTGGAGCGTTTGCACCAAGGCCGGCGAAGAGCTCGCCGCGGAGGTGGAACTGCGCATCACCGACGACGCCGAGCTGCGCTGGGTCTCGCGCGCCGGCCTCAAGCTCGACGGCGCGCTGGCGCAGGTGGAGCTGGACGTTGCGGGCCTTGTCTGCCTCGATGTCGGCCAGAGCACGGGCGGCTTCACCGACGTGCTGCTCAGCCGCGGCGCGGCGCGGGTGGTGGGCTTCGATGTCGGCCACAGCCAATTGCACGAGCGCTTGCGCAACGACGCGCGGGTGAGGGCGCTGGAGGGCTTGCACGTTCGCGAACTCGCCGGCTCGGCGCTGGTGGCGCACGCGCCGCCGGGCGGGTTCGACCTGATCGTCGCCGACCTGTCGTTCATCTCGCTCGCCGGTGCGCTGGTGCACCTGGTGCCCTGGCTCCGGCCGGGCGGGGATGCGATGCTGCTGGCCAAGCCGCAGTTCGAGGTCGGGCGGGGCCACGTCGGCAAAGGGGGCCTGGTGAAGGACGCGGCGCAGCTTGCGCGTGTCGAAGTCATTTTTCGCGAGGCCTGCGCCACGGTTGACTGGGCGGTGCGCGACTACTTCACCAGCCCGGTCACGGGCGGCGACGGCAACCCTGAATACTTTGTCCGCGCGACGTCGCGGCGCTTGGAGAAGACGTGAATTCTGCGCGCAACAAGCTGCCCATCAGTTTCGAGTTCTTCCCGCCCAACACCCCGGTTGGCGACGAAAAACTCAAAGACGTGGTGCAACAACTCGGCGCGTTGCAGCCTGAGTTTTTCAGCGTCACCTACGGCGCGGGCGGATCGACGCGCGAGAAGACGCTGCGCACAGTGCAAGCGATTGCAGAGGCAGGCTTCGAGGCCGCGCCGCACGTGTCATGCGTGGGCTCCACACGGGCCGGCCTGGCCGAGATTCTGGCAACCTACCGCGCCCAGCACATCCGCCGCATCGTCGCGCTGCGCGGCGACATGCCCAGCGGCACGGCCAGCGCCGGCTAGTTCCGCTACGCCGCCGAACTGGTGCGCTTCATCCGCGAATCGCAAGGCCCCGACTGGCACCTCGAGGTCGCTGCCTACCCGGAATACCATCCCGAGCAGCGCTACGCCGCGCGCGACTTGCGCCACTACGTTGACAAGGTCAACGCCGGTGCCGACTCAGCCATCACGCAGTTCTTCTTCAACCCCGACGCCTACTTCCACTTCGTCGATGAAACCCGCAAGCTCGGTGCGCAGGCGCCGGTGGTGCCGGGCATCATGCCGTTCCACAACTTCGCCAAGATCGCCCAGTTCGCGGCCCGCGACGGGATCGAGATCCCGCGCTGGGTGACGCTGAAGATGGAAGGCTTCATGGACGACACCGCGTCGATTCGCGCTTTCGGGCTCGATGTGGTGACCGAGCTGTGCCAGCGGTTGATTGCAGGCGGCGCGCCGGGGATCCACTTCTACACGATGAACCAGTCGGCGCTCACCGTCGAGCTCTGCAAGCGTCTCGATCTGACGGCATGAAGGATGCCCGCAAGCGCAGCGGCTAGGGCCGCTGCCACATCACGCCGTCTTCGGTGAGCATCGCGTCGAGCAGCATGTCTTGCGGGCCGGGCCGCAGCATCGGCTGGAAGCCGATCAAGTAGCCAACGCCCACCGTCAGCGGGCGCGGCGACAGGCTGGCCAGCGTGCGCCGGTAGAAGCCGCCGCCGTAGCCCATGCGGACGCCGCCGGGGCCGTAGCCGAGGCAGGGCAGCAGCAGCAGTTCGGGCCGGAACACCGGCGTGCCCTTGGGCTTGGGAATGTCATAGGCATCGGGCTCCATCGGGCAGCCGGGAAACCACATGTGGAACCCCAGCGACTCGGTCGCCTTGTCGACCACCGGCAGGCCGATGATGCGTTCTTCAGCTTCGTCGGCGCCCTCGGTCCAGCGAAACAGCGCGGGCAGCGCATCGAACTCGCCCTTGATCGGCCAATAGGCGCCGATGGTCGAGACCCGGTGCCCGACCAGCCAGGCGCGCAACACGCTTTGCAGTTCGACCGCGCGCTCCAATCGGTCAGGCAACGATTCGCGCGCAGCGATGAGCTTCTGGCGCAGGGCGGTGCGGTCGGCGCTGGGGTCATGAGGCGGCATGGCTTGGTCTCGGCGAAGGCGTTGTCACCATTGTGCAAGACGGGCCGCTCTACACTGGCTCGCATGGGCACCGCCGCAAACGCCTTTGCCGCCTATTGCGCGGAGTTGCTGGAGCCGCTCGGAAGCGTTCGCGTCAAGCGCATGTTCGGCGGTCACGGTCTGTATGTCGACGAGCTGTTCATCGGCATCGTGGCCGATGAGCAGCTTTACCTGAAGGTCGACAGCGCCACCCGGCCCGCGTTTGAAGCGGCCGGTTGCCGGCCATTCATCTACAGCAAGACGACGCAGGCGGTGGCGCTGGGCTACTGGTCGGCGCCCGAGGAGGCGACCGAATCGCCCGCGCTGATGCTGCCCTGGGCGAGGCTGGCGCAAGCCGCCGCGCTGCGCGCCAGGGCGGCCAAGCCGCCCCGCCCGCCGCGGGTGGCTACTGGCCGCGCAACGGCCACCAAGCGCCGCCGCGCCGCGCCGTAGCGGCGCAAGCCTGCGGCGGCACGATCAGCTCGAAGCTGGCGTGCGGCCAGCCTTCGGCGACGATGCGCGCGCCCGCAGGCAGCACCACGTCTTCGCCGGGTGCGAGCCACACGTCTTCCGGTGGCGCGTCGCTGGCGCCTTCGCCCGTCAGCCACAAACGGCCCTCGCGCACCCGCAGGTGGCGCATCCCGGGGCCGATGTCCAGGCGCATCGACTGGCCCTTGCCCAGGCGCCAGACGCTGCTGTCTGACTGTTGACCGGATATCATGAGTGGCGTGTTCATCGCGGGCTCCTTTGCTGGGGTGTGAAGCAAAGAATAATCGGTGATGACCAGCCTGGTCCAATGAAAGTCACGTCGCCGATTGATGCGTTAATGTCATGAATTCCATCCGTCGAAGCCCGCTCTCGGTCGGTCCTGTCCGGGCCCTCGAAGCCGTGGCGCGTCACCTGAACTTCCGGGCCGCCGCCGAGGAACTGCACCTGACGCAGTCGGCGGTGAGCCGCCAGATCCGGTCGCTCGAAGATGAACTCGGCGCGACGCTGTTCTCGCGCGGCACGCGCCATGTCGAGCTCACCGCGGCGGGCGCCACGCTGTTGCGCGCCGTCGCGCCCTGGCTCGACCGGCTCGACGCCACCGTGCGCCAGATTCGCCAGGTGCGCGGGCGACGCGTCGTCAGCGTCACCACCTTTGCGTCGTTCGCCACGCTGTGGCTGATCCCGCGCCTGATCGATTTTCAGAAGCTGCATCCCGACATCGACATCCGCGTCAGTGCCAACGACCAGCTCGTCGACCCCGAGACGGGCGACGCGGCGCAGATCGACGCGGCGCTGCGTTACTGCCGGCCCGAACAGGCATCGCCGGGCGCGATTCGGCTGTTCGACGAATTGCTGACACCGGTGGTGAGCCCCTGGCTGCTCGAGCGCTCGCACAACGACGGCCCGGCGCTGCGCGAGCCGCGCGATCTGGCGCAGCACACGCTGATGGAGGAAGACAGCCCGCTGCCGAGCAGCGAATTCATCAGCTGGACGAACTGGCTGCGCCAGCAAGGCCTGCCCGGCCTGCAGCCGGCCCGCTGGCTCTACTTCAACTACACCCACCAGCAGGTGCAGGCGGCGCTGGCCGGGCAGGGCGTGGCGTTGGCGCGCCTGCCGTTGACGGTCGAGTCGCTCGAGCGCGGCGAACTCGTCGAGCCGTTTCGCGACCTCCAGGGTTCGCGGGTGCCGACGCCCTACGCGTACTGGCTCGTGGCTTCCAAAGCCGCGCCGGCAACGGCCGAGGTGCAGCAGTTCTGCGCCTGGATCGTCGAGGAGGCGCGGCTGACGCGGCTGGCGGTCGGGGCGCGAGTCGCCAGTTGAGGCTTACAGCCCAAGGCAGCTTCGGCGCTACCCCCCAGGGGCGTTCAGGCTCCCTGGGGCGGCTCGGCGAAGCGCGTCAGCCCACCACACCCTGTTCGGTTAGCACGACCGTGAGCGGCTGGTCGTGGGCCTGCGCCACGAAGGCGTCGTCGGCCATCTCGCAGACCGACCAGGCGACGCCGATCGCCGTGACATGGGGGTGTTGCGCGAGCCAGCGATCGAAATAGCCGCCACCGTAGCCGAGACGAAAGCCCGAGCGCGTGTAGCCCACACACGGCACCAGGACCACATCGGGCACGACCGCGGGGCCGTCGGTTGGCGCCGGCAGGCCGCATTCATCGACGCCGGCAGGAGGCTGGCCGTCCCAGGCGCGGTAGTGCATTTCGCGCGGCTGGCGCTGGGCCCAGGGCAGCGCCAGAGGCAACTTTGGCAGGCCGGCCGCCTCCAACGCCGCGGTTGCGTTAAATTCGTTCCGAATCGGCCAGTAAAAGCCCAGTTGCTCGGGGTCTATCTCGCGCAGCAGGTGAGCAAGATGAGCCGCAAGCGCAGCCTGTGAAGCCAGCACTTGCTGGCTCGCCGCGAACCGATCGCGATTGGCAAGCAAATGCCGGCGCAGTGCCTGCCGCGCAGCGAGCGCGGTCGCGACGGCGGCAGGGGAGGGCGAGGGCTCGGTCGAGGCCATAGATGCGATGGACAGTGGAACACGATGAAACGTTCGAATTCAGTATATGGGCGGGGTTTGTGGGGGCTGGTCGCGGCGGTCGGCTTGCTGGTCCCGGCGCTGCCGGCGGCGGCGCAGACCGGCAACCAGACAATCCTCGACGCGCGCGACGCCCTGCGCAAGAAAGACCGCAGCCGTCTGGCCGCTGCGCGCGCCGTGGCCCAGGCCGATCGCCATCCGCTGACGCAATGGGTCGAGTACTGGGAACTGAGCAATCGCCTCTCCAGTGCCCAGCAGGACGAGATCGACGCCTTCTATGCCCGCTGGAGCGGCAGCTACGTCGAAGACCGGTTGCGCAACGACTGGCTGCTCGAACTCGGGCACCGCCGCGACTGGCGCCACTTCGCGGCCGACTTCCCGCGCTTCCGGATGAACGACGACCGCGAGGTCACCTGCTATGCCTTGCTCACCGAGCACCTCGCCGGCAATGACGTTCGCGAGGTGGCGCGCGAGGCCTGGTTCGCCCAGCGCGAGGCCGACGAGGGTTGCGCGCTGATGGCCGCGACGCTCTACGAAGCCAAGCAGTTCAGCAGCGCCGACGTCTGGCGCGAGGCGCGCTTGTCGGTCGACGCCAACCGCCCACGCGCCGCGCGGCAGGCTGTCGGTCTGCTCAGCCCGCAGCAGGCGAGCCAACTCGACACGGCCTTGGACGCGCCGCAGCGTTATCTGGTACGCCAGGCCGGGCTGAGCGGCCGTAGCCACGCCGAAATGGCGACGCTTGCGCTGATGCGACTGGCCGCAACCGACGCCGACGGCGTCGCCGCAATGCTCACCGACCGCTGGGAACGTGACCTGCCGTCCGAACTGGCCGCCTGGGTCTGGGCGACGGCCGGCAAGCAGGCTGCGACAAAGCTCTCCCCCGACGCGCCGAAGTACTTTCAGCGCGCGGCCCAACTGGCTGCCAAATCCAAGCTGCCGATCGATTGGCCGGACGAGACACTCGCCTGGAAGGCGCGCGCGTCAATGCGCAGCACCGGACCGACCGGCTGGCCGCAGGTGGCGCAGGCCATAGTCGCGATGAGCCCGGCCGAGCAGCGCGATCCGTCTTGGGTCTATTGGCGGGGGCGCGCGATGCTCGCCCTGTCCGACGACCCGAGCGCACCCGACAGCGAGGCTCAGCGCGTTCAGGCGCTGGCGCTGCTCGGCTCGATCGCCGGCCAGTTGCACTTCTATGGAACGCTGGCGGCCGAGGATCTGGGCCAGAAGCTGGCCTTGCCCGCGCGCCCGGCCCCGCCGACCCCCCAAGAGCGCGACATGGCGGCCCAGCATCCGGGGCTGACCCGGGCGCTGCTGTTGATCTCGATCGGGCTGCGCAACGAAGGCGTGCGCGAATGGAATTACTCGCTTCGCGGAATGAGCGATCGCGAACTGCTGGCCACTGCGAAACTGGCCTGCGAGCGCGAGGTCTGGGACCGCTGCATCAACACCAGCGACCGGACGCGGGTCGAGATCGACATGGAGCAGCGCTTCCCCACGCCCTTCCGCAAAGAGGTGCTGGCTCGCTCGCGCGACATCGGGCTCGACCCGGCCTATGTGTACGGCTTGATCCGCCAGGAGTCGCGCTTCATCATGGACGCACGCTCGCACGCTGGCGCCTCGGGCCTGATGCAGATCATGCCGGCCACGGCGCGCTGGACGGCCAAGAAGATCGGC
>JANOVJ010000503.1:0-1867 GCA_031417295.1 bacterium
GGTGCGGAAGATGTCGGCCACGATGTCGCCATCACCACCGAGCAACGCCTTGGTCGCACACATTTCGGCGCAGGACGGCAGCTTGCCTTCGGACAGGCGGTTGCGGCCGTACTTGTCGTTCTCGGCGCCGCTGCCGTTGGCCTCGGGGCCGCCGGCGCAGAAGGTGCACTTATCCATCTTGCCGCGCAGGCCGAACGTGCCGTTGGTCGGGAATTGCGGCGCGCCGAACGGGCAGGCGTACGAGCAGTAGCCGCAGCCGATGCACACATCCTTGTCGTGCAGCACCACGCCTTCGTCGGTGCGGTAGAAGCAGTCCACCGGGCAGACCGCCATGCAGGGCGCGTCGGAGCAGTGCATGCAGGCGACCGAGATCGACTTCTCGCCGGGCAGGCCGGCGTTGAGCGTGACCACGCGGCGCCGGTTCACGCCCCAGGGCACGTTGTGTTCGGCCTTGCAGGCGGTGACGCAACCGTTGCACTCGATGCAACGCTCGGCGTCGCAGATGAATTTCATTCTGGCCATATCAGGGGCTCCTTAAGCTGAACGCTCGATCTGGCACAGCGTCGTCTTCGACTCCTGCATCATCGTCACGCTGTCGTAGCCGTAGGTCGTTGCGGTGTTGACGGCTTCGCCGCGCACGATCGGCGCGGCGCCGTCGGGGTAGTACTGCTTCAGGTCCACGCCCTGCCATCGGCCGGCGAAGTGAAACGGCAGGAACACCGTGTCGCGGCCGACGCGTTCGGTCAGCATCGCCCGCACCTGAATCCGCGCGCCCGTTGGCGAGCTGACCCAGACCAGTTCCTTGTTGCGGATGCCGCGGTCGTTCGCCGCGGCCGGGTTGATCTCGACGAACATCTCCTGTTGCAGTTCGGCCAGGTACTTGTTCGATCGCGTCTCGTCACCGCCGCCTTCGTACTCGACCAGGCGGCCCGAGGTCATCACCAGCGGGAACTGCTTGCTGATGTCGGCGTTCTTGGTTTGCACCGACTTGAACAGCGTCGGCAGGCGCCAGAACGCCTTGCGGTCGTCGTGCGTCGGGTACTTGGCGACGAGGTCGGGCCGGTTGCTGAACAGCGCCTCGCGGTGCTGCGGAATCGGGTCGGGGAAGTTCCACACCACCGCGCGCGCCTTGGCGTTGCCGAATGGATGCACGCCGTGGTTCTGCATCGCGACGCGGATGATCCCGCCCGACGAATCGGTCTTCCAGTTCTTGCCGTCGGCGGCTTTCATCTCCTCGGGGGTCAACTCGTCCCACCAGCCGAGCTTCTTCATGAACACCGAATCGACCTCGGGGTAGCCGGTGGTGATGTCGGAGCCCTTGCTGTGCGAGCCGTCGCCCGCGAGCAGGTTCACGCCCTCGCGCTCGACGCCGAAGTTGGCGCGAAAGTTGCCGCCGCCGTCCATCACGTGCTTGCTCGTGTCGTACAGGTTCGACGTGCCGGGGTGCTTCAGCGCCGGCGTGCCGTAGCACGGCCAGGGCAGGCCGAAGTAGTCGCCGTCGAGCTTGTAGCCGGTTTCCTTGTCGACACCGCCGCTGGCCTTGAGCGTGTTGACGTTGAACACGTTCATGTTGCGCATGTGCGCCTTCAGCCGCTCCGGGCTCTGCCCGGTGTAGCCGATGGTCCAGACGCTGCGGTTGATTTCCTGCAGGATCGATTCGGGCTCGGGCTCCATCATCCCGCCCTTGCCGGCCACCAGCTTGGTCCGGGCCATCAGCTCCTTGTCGAAGCCGAGCTTGGCGGCCAGCTGGTACATGATCATGTGGTCGGTGCGGCTTTCCCACAGCGGCTCGATCACCTTCTCGCGCCATTGCAGCGAGCGATTCGACGCGGTGCACGAGCCGCTGGTTTCGAACTGCGTCGTCGCC
>JANOVJ010000504.1:0-2739 GCA_031417295.1 bacterium
GAAGCAGAGCCCGACCTGGTCGCCGCGCTGCACTGGCGTTTGCACCGGCACCTTCGCGCGCAGCCGCGTGCCCTGCACCGTGGCCAGGGTGACGATCCTGCTCGTGCCCAGGTACTCGGTGCCCAGCACCTCGGCCCGCACTGGCGAGGCGGCGTCGAAGCTCACGTGTTCGGGGCGCACACCATAGAGCAGCGGGCGCGGCGATACCTCTTCGCGCAGCGCCGGAATGCCCAGCGTGGCGCCACCCAGCTGCACGCTCTGCGTGCCGGCCGCGTAGCCGCCCTCGAAGGGCAGGAAGTTCATCGCCGGTGCGCCCACGAAGTCGGCCACGAACACACTGGCCGGCCGGTCGTACACCTCTTGCGGCGGGCCGAGCTGTTCGACCAGGCCCTGGTTCATGATCGCAATCGTGTCGGCCATGGCCATCGCTTCCACCTGGTCGTGGGTGACGTAGACGGTGGTGGCGCGCAGCCGGTCGTGCAGGCTGCGCAGTTCGTGGCACATCAGCTCGCGAAATTCGGAGTCGAGCGCGCCCAGCGGCTCGTCCATCATGAAGGCCATCGGCTGGCGAACGATGGCTCGGCCGAGGGCGACGCGCTGGCGGTCGCCGCTCGTAAGGCCCGAGACCGGCTTGTCGAGCAGCTCGGTGATGTGCAGCGTGCGCGCGGCCTCTTGCACCCGGCGCTCGACCTCGGCCCGCGGCATGCCCTGCGAGAGCAGCGGAAACGAGATGTTCTTGCGCACGTTCATGTGCGGGTAGAGCGCGAAGAGCTGGAACACCATCGCGATGTCGCGCTGCGAGGCGCGCTGGTAGCTCACGTCCTTGCCTCCCAGAAAGACCTGCCCGGACGTCGGCAGTTCGAGCCCGGCGATCATGCGCAGCGTGGTCGTCTTGCCGCAACCCGAAGGCCCGAGCAGGCAGAAGAACTCGCCGTCGGCGACGGTGAAGCTGGAGTCCTTCACCGCGACGAAATCGGCGAAGGCCTTGTGCAATTGTTGAACCCGGATTTCAGCCATGGAACGTATCTCTATTCCGGAAACTTCGAGACGACCATGAACATCACGGTGCCAAACAGCGTGGTCAGAAACGAGTGCGTGAACAGCATCAGTGCGAAGGGCTGCAACATCATCACGATGCCGGCCGTGATGAACAGGCAGGCGATGAATTCCATCCGGCCGCGGCGCAGCGCCGTGGGCCAGCGGCTGCCGTGGGGGCTGGTGGAGTCTAGGTTGACTGACATGGCTACTTTCGCACCGCACCGAAGGTGATGCCGCGCAGCAGGTGCTTGCGCAACAGCACGGTGAACACAAGGATCGGAATCAGGAACAGCGTGGTCCCGGCAGCCACGGCCGGCCAGTCTTGCCCGCCTTCGCCGATGATGATGGGGATGAACGGCGGCGCCGTCTGCGCTTCGCCCGAGGTCAGCAGCACCGCGAACGCGTACTCGTTCCAGGCAAAGATCAGGCAGAAGATCGCAGTGGCCACGATGCCGGTGATGGCTTGCGGCAGCACCACTTTGCGAAACGCCTGCAGCCGGGTGTAGCCATCGACCATGGCCGCCTCTTCGTACTCGCGCGGAATCTCGTCGATGAAGCCCTTCAGCAGCCACACCGCAAGCGACACGTTGACGGCGCTGTAGAGCAGGATCATGCCGAGCCGCGTATCGGACAGACCGACCTCGCGGTACATCAGGTAGATCGGAATCGCCACCGCGATCGGCGGCATCATGCGGGTCGAGAGGATGAAGAACAGCAGGTCGTCCTTCAGCGGCACCTTGAAGCGCGAGAACGCGTAGGCCGCCACCACGCCGAAACCGACCGACAGCAGCGTCGAGCCGAAGGCGATGATGAGCGAGTTGATGAAGCGCGGGATGTAGTTCGAGCTGCCCGCGACCACCATGTTGGCGTTGCGAGCCACGCGGTCGCACATGTCCACCGCGGGCGGCAACGCGGCGATGTACTCCGGCGTTTGCCGCGAGCGCGTGGTGAACAGGTTGCAGAAGCCCTCGGCCGAGGGCGTGAAGAACACCTTGGGCGGGTAGCTGATGGAGTCGGGCGGGGTCTTGAAAGCGGTCAGGATGATCCAGACCAGCGGGATGATGGTGAGCAGTGCGTACAAGATCACGACGGCGCCTGCCACGACGCGCGTGCGTGCTGTCGGCTCGACGACGGAATGGGCGGTGCTGATACCTTGGCTCATTTTGGATCGCACTTCATGTTGAGCGTGGGGATGAGCAAAGCCATGCCCGGGTGCCCGGCTTCGTTCAACCAATTCCTATTCACTACGCCGGGCACCCGGGCACGACTTTGCCGGGCAACGTCGTGCATTCGCGATGGTCCGAAACGCCCACACCAGCCGGGAGTGGGGTCGCCGACGGAGAGAATAGGAATTGGTTGAACGGAGTCGGCGACCCCGCTTCCGGATGCAGCGCGTCGTGACTTCAACGAGCGGTCCATAGACATCGACACTCTCATATCAACGGTTCTTCACGTGGTTGAGGGCCTTGACGTAGATGTTGGCCAGGCCGAACACCGCCACGAACAGGATGATCGCGAACGCCGACGAGTAGCCGGTGCGCCATTTCTCGAAGGCCTCGCGCTTGAGCGTGATCGACGCCAGCTCGGTGGCCGAACCGGGCCCGCCCGAGGTCAGCAGGTTGACCATGTCGAACATCTTGAAGTTCTCGATGCCGCGGAACAGCACCGCCAGCATGATGAAGGGCAGCACCATGGGCAGCG
>JANOVJ010000505.1:0-2882 GCA_031417295.1 bacterium
CCGAGCGAGCTGAACAGCACCAGCGGTAGCGTGTGCCCGGCCTCGCGGATGCGGGTGGCGAGCATTGCGCCGTCCATGCCCGGCATGTGCATGTCGAGGATCGCCAAGTCGAAAGGCTGCGCCTTGAGCATCGCCAGCACCTGCGCCGGGTCTTTTGTGTCCTGCACCACCATGCCCCACTTGGCGGTTTGCAACGCCAGGATGCGGCGGTTGGTCGCGTTGTCGTCGACGACGAGGATGCGCTTGCCGGCGAGCTGCGGCTGCTCGCCGAAGAAGTCGCGCCGGGTGCCTTGCGGCAGCGCGGCCGGCACCGCGCGCATCGTGAAGTGGAAGCTGCTGCCTTGCCCCGGGCCGGCGCTCTCGGCCCACATCGTGCCGCCCATCAGCTCGGCCAGCAGCTTGCTGATCGCGAGGCCCAGGCCGGTGCCGCCGTACTTGCGGGTGGTGGTGCTGTCGGCCTGGCTGAATTTCTGGAACAGGCGGGACAGGCCCGCTTCACTGAGACCGATGCCGGTGTCGCGCACGGTGAAGTGCAGCAGTTCGCCCTCGGGTCGAACGCTGAGCACCACTTCGCCCTTCTCGGTGAACTTCACCGAGTTGCTCAGCAGGTTGAGCAGGATCTGCCGCAGCCGCGTCACGTCGCCGCTGATGGCGGGTGGTACGTCGCCGTCGAACACGTATGCGATGTCGAGCTGCTTCTCGGCCGCGCGCGATCCGATCAGCTCCAGCGCCGACTCCACGCACTCGCGCAGGTCGAACGGATGGGCCTCCATGTCCATCCGCCCGGCCTCGATCTTCGAGAAGTCGAGGATGTCGTTGATGATCGTCAGCAGCGAATCGCCCGAGTCGCGAATGGTCGAGGCGAAGTCGCGCTGGTCGTCGGTGAGCGGCGTGTCGAGCAGCAGCCCGCTCATGCCGATGACGGCGTTCATCGGCGTGCGGATCTCGTGGCTCATGGTCGCCAGGAAGGCGCTCTTGGCTTCGTTGGCCGTCTCGGCGGCGGCACGCGCTTCCTGCGTCTGCTTGAACAGCCGTGCGTTCTGGATCGCGATCACCGCCTGGTCGCCGAAGGTTTTCAGCAGCGCGATTTCCTTCTCGGTGAACGGCCTGATCGGCTGGCGCATCACCATGATCGAGCCGATGCCGCGGCCTTCCCACAGCATCGGCACCCACGCGGCGGAGAAGTTGCCGACACGTTCGACCATGGCGCTCACCGCTGCCGGCGCGTCGGCCATCGCCGCCGCGTCGGGCACGTGCACGAAACGCACCGTGCGGATGGCGCGCGAGGTGATGGTCTCGTCGAGCGGCTTGGGGAAGGTGTGCACGATGGCGTCGAGCGCCGCGCCGCGCCACGCCGCGGCATGCACCAGATCGTCGTCGCCGCGCAGGAATATGCCGAGCTGTTCGATTGCGAACAGATGGCGGCAACTGTCGAGGATCTTGTCGAACACCGGCGCCGCATCGGCGACGGAACTGCTAATGACTTGGAGCACCTCGGCGGTGGCGGTCTGCTGCTCCAGCGCCTCTTTCGTTTCGTTGAACAGGCGCACGTTCTCGATCGCCACCACCGCTTGGCGCGCGAAGGTTTGTAGCAGCGCGACTTCCTTGTCCGCGTACAAGCCGGTCTGGGCGCGGCCGACGGTGATGGCGCCGACGATCTGCTGCTCGCGCACCATCGGCACGCTCAGGATGCTGTGCCAGCCCGCCAGCGCGACGACGCGCTTCATGTCGGGTGAGTAGTCGGCGCCTGGCATGTCCATCGCATCGGCCATGTTCACCACGCGGCGTTCGCGAATCGCGCGCGCCGAAACCGACGTGCTGTCAGCCAGGCGCTGCGGCCACGCGCCGCGGGAAGCGGCCACGGTTTCGGGGTCGGAGCCCTGCAGGCTGGCCAAGTGCAGCCATTCACCGTCGAAGCGGATGGCGAGGCCAAACCGTGACCGGGTCAGCGCACTGGCGCGCTCGGCGATGATGTCGAACACCGGCTGCACGTCGGTGGGCGATTCGCTGATCACCTGCAGCACGTCGGAGGTGGCCGTCTGCCGCGCCAGCGCCTCCTGCGTCTCGTTGAACAGCCGCGCGTTCTGGATCGCGATCACCGCCTGGTCGGCGAAAGTGGCGAGCAGCGCAATCTCTTTGGGGGTGAAGGCAACGGGCGGCTGTCGCATGACGCAGATCGAGCCGATGCCCTGCATCTCCCACAACATGGGTGCGAACACGCACGAATAGTTGCCGACCCGTTCGACCGCATCGCGAATCGTCTGCGGCAAGTCGGGCCTGCCCGCCGCATCGGCAATGTGAATCGCGCGGCGCTCGCGGAAGGCGCGCCCCGTCGCGGTGTTGTCGACGGGCTGGGGCAACACCGACATCATGGTCTGGATGGCCGCGCCGCGCACCGCACGCGCATGCACTTGCGCGTCTTCGTGGACCAGGCAGATGGCCACTTGATCGGTGGCGAACAGGCGCTCGCAACTGTCCAGGATGCGCTCGAACACCGGTCCTGCGTCCGACACGGAATTGCTGATGACGTTCAGCACTTCGGCCGAGGCTTGCTGCTGCCCCAGCGCCTCCTTGGTTTCGTTGAACAGCCGCACATTCTCCATCGCGATCGCGGCCTGGTCGGCGAACGAGGTGACGAGTTCGATCTCCTTCTCGTTGAAGGCCTGCACCTACTGCCGGCCGAGCGTCAGCACGCCGATGGCCACGCCTTCGCGCAGGATCGGCACCGCCAGCAACGTGCGATAGCCGCCCACTTGCTGCACATCGCCGCGCCCGTACCTCTGCACGTCCGTCGCATCCTCGACTTGCACGGCGTGCCCGGCGGCCACCGCCCGCGACGTGACGGCGCCCTGGTCGCGCAGCGATATCGGGTGCGCTTGCAG
>JANOVJ010000506.1:0-5746 GCA_031417295.1 bacterium
TGTCGATCAGCAGGAAGCTGATGCCGGCCTGCGGCTTGCCTTCGGTGCCGGTGCGCACCAGGCAGAAGATCCAGTCGCCGTACTGGCCGAGGGTGGTCCAGGTCTTCTGGCCGTTGACGATGAATTGGTTGCCTTCGCGCACGGCGCGGGTCTTCACCGAGGCCAGGTCGGAGCCCGAGCCCGGCTCGCTGTAGCCCTGGCTCCACCAGACCTCGCCACTCATGATGCCGGGCAGGAAGCGCTGCTGTTGTTCGGCCGAGCCGAAGGCCATGATCACCGGCGCCACCATCACCGGCCCGAACGGCACCACGCGCGGTGCGCCGGCCAGCGCGCATTCTTCCTCGAACAAGTGGCGCTGGGTGCCGTTCCAGCCCGGCCCGCCAAACTGCTTCGGCCAGGCCCAGCCATGCCAGCCCTTCTTGCCCAGGATGCGGGCCCAAGCCTGCTGGTCTTCCTTCGTCAGCCGCAGCGCGTTGTGCACCTTGTGGCTGATGGGCTGGGGCAGGTTCTCGGCCACCCAGGCGCGGATCTCAGCGCGAAACGCCTGCTCGTCGGGGGTGAAATTCAGGTCCATGGCTCAACTCTCTTTCATGTCTTCTTCAAGGTTTTTAGCACGACCGTTCCATTTTGTTCTGTCCCGGTCGTGACAAGCTCGCTGCGGATAATGCCACCGGATGCCTCCTGCACCGGAGCCCGCACCCGCGCCACCCGCCCGCGCAGTGTGGTGAACGATGTCGCCGAAGGCGCGACGCTGCGCCAGGCGGTGCGCGACCGCGCGTTCTGGCTTTTGACGTTGTGGGTCGCCCTGCAGGCCTTCGTTACCGCCGCGCTGTAGGCGCACATCATGCCGGCGCCAGCGGCGCTGCGCCGCCCCGATGCGCAGGCGATCGCGGTGGTGGTTTGGGTCGGCCCGCGCTCGCTCGGGCGGGTGGTGCTGGCCGTGCTGCCGCTGTCGATGCTGCTGCTCGCCGGTGTCGACGGCAGTGTCGGCCCGTGGCTCTTCGTGCTGTTGTTCGGCACCGCCAACGGGTTGGTCACGATCGTCCGCGGGACGCGCGTGCACGAGTACATCGGCCGCGCGCACGTAGGCCGGACCGGGGCCGCTCAAGCGACCGCACCCGTAACCGCGCGCTCTCAGCTCCGGCGCGCGTCGGCGGGCAGGGCAACGTTGCAGGACTCGAGCGCGCGCGCCGCGTCGCCGCGGGTCACGGTGCCGGCAAGAAAACCGTCGCAGCCGGCCAGCTTGGCGCGCACCCGGCCGGCGGCCGAGTCGCGGCGCGCCGTGAGCATCACCGCCGGCACGGCGCCGGCCAGCGGCAACTGGCGCTGCTTGACCAGTTGGCACAGCGCCAGCCCGTCGATGCCGTCCGGGTCTTCAGCCGCGGCGTCGAGAAACGCCGCCGCCAGCGGCGTGCGGGCGAGCACGGCCACGGCCTCGGCCAGGCTGTGCGCGCGGTGAACGACAAACCCGAACGCCTCCAGCAGCACGCCAAGCGCCACCGGCCCGGCCTGGGGGTCGAGCAGCAACACGTCGTGCGGCGCGTCGCTGCCCGCCTCGGCAGCCTGCGCCAGCCGGGCGCGCCGCGAGGCGCGCCGCGCCGCCGCCTTGGCTTCGGCGCGCTCGGCGTCGCTGAGGCGGGGTGGCCGGGGCGGCTTGGCGGGGGCTGTCGCTGGCACCTCGCCCGTTGCCGCCGCCGTCGCCGCGGCCGACAGCGCGCCAGACTCGGAGTCGACGGCGTTGAAGGTCTCGATGTCGGTGAAGGTGATCGATACCGGCTCATGCTGGAACGCCGCCGGTGTGGTGTCTTCGGTCGCGCGACGGTCGAGCGGCGAAAAGCGGGACTCGGCGGCGTCCAGCGGCAGCAGGATGTCGGGTCGGTCGTCGTGGCCGCGCGAGCCGCGGTGGGCGGCCATCTGGTCGAGCGCGCGCAAGATCCGCTCGGGGTCGATCGGGCGTCGCAGGTAGGCGGTGGCGCCGAGCGGCGCCTTGTCGCCGACGAACAGCGTGTCGCGCATCCGTTCACCGCGCGTCTGGCTGCCGGCAATGCTGCCGTGGCTGGCGTCGGCGACGATGAAGTCGCTGTCGGCGATCAGCGCCACCTGCAGGTAGCCCGGCTCGCGCGTCGCCGCATGGCGGAAGCAGAACGTCAGCGTCGCGCGCTCGAACTCGCTGAAACCGTGCAGTGCAACGCGATAGCTCGCGGACATACCCCCTCCCGATCGTGTCGTTGCATCGTAGCAGCGAAGACCGCGGCCCCGGCCGGCGCCGGGCCGCCCCAAGGCGGCCGAACGCCCCTCGGGGGCAGCGAACGCAGTGAGCTTGGGGTCGTCACCTAATCTCGGAAGTTGTCGAAGGTCAGCGGCACCTCGGGCAGCTCCTTGCGCAGCAGCGCCATCGCGGCCTGCAGATCGTCGCGCTTGGCGCCGCTGACGCGCACGCTGTCGCCCTGGATCGCAGCCTGGACCTTCAACTTGCTCTGCTTCACAAAGGTCTGCATCTTCTTCGCCACGTCGCTCTCGATCCCGCTCTTCACGGTGAGCAGCTTCTTGACCTTGTCGCCGCCGATCTTCTCGACCTTGGCGCTGAGATCGATGTAGCGCACATCGACACTGCGCTTGGCCAGCTTGGCGAGCAGGATGTCGGTCACCTGGCCGATCTGGAAATCGCTGTCGGCAAAGAGCGTGATCTCCTTGTCCTTGCCGGTGAGCTCGATTTTCGACGACGAGCCCTTGAAATCGAAACGGGTGCCGATTTCGCGGTTGCTCTGCTCGATGGCGTTGCGAAGCTCCACCAGGTTGGGGTCGATGACGGCGTCGAAGCTGGGCATGGTCGGGGCGGGTTCTGGATGGCGAGCGCGTAGGGTACGCGGAGACGGCCCGGATTCGGTGAAAATTCAGCGATGCAGATCGAATCGGGCGTGAGCCTGAAACCCTACAACACCTTCGGCTTGCCGGCGCTGGCGCACCGGCTCGTGCGGCTGCGCAGCGAGGCCGATGTGCGCGCCGTCGTCGATCACCCCGAAACCGGCCGCGCCCAGAAGTTCATTCTTGGCGGCGGCAGCAACATCGTGCTCACCCGCGACGTGCAGCCCCTGGTGCTCAAGGTCGAGCTGCGCGGCTGCAGGTTGGTCGAGACCCGCGCCGACGCCTTCGTCGTCGAGGCCGGCGCGGGCGAGAACTGGCACGATTTCGTCGCCTGGACGCTGGCCCAGGGCTGGCCGGGGCTGGAAAACCTGGCGCTGATTCCGGGCACGGTGGGCGCGGCGCCGGTGCAGAACATCGGCGCCTATGGCGTCGAGCTGCAAGACCGCTTCGAGTCGCTCGACGCGGTCGATCTGATGACGGGCCGCACGGTCACGCTCAGCCACGAGCTGTGCCGCTTCGGCTACCGTGACAGCGTGTTCAAGCACGCGCTGGCCGGCAAGAGCGTGATCGTGCGGGTGCGCTTTCGGCTGCCGCGCCGCTGGCAACCGGTGGTGGGCTACCTCGACCTGGAGCGCAAGCGCACCGAGTCGGGCATAGCTTCGCCCAGCCCGCAGCAGGTGTTCGACTGGGTCTGTGCGATCCGCCGCGCCAAGCTGCCCGACCCGGCACAGGTGGGCAACGCCGGCAGCTTCTTCAAGAACCCGCTCGTCAACGAAGTGCAGTGCCGCGACATCATCGGCCGCGACCCCGAGGTCGTGCACTACCCGCTGCCCGACGGCAGCATCAAGCTGGCGGCCGGCTGGATGATCGACGCCTGCGGCTGGAAGGGCAAGACCGTCGGCCGCGCCGGCGTGTACGAGAAGCAGGCGCTGGTGCTCGTCAACCGCGGCGGCGCGATCGGGGCCGAGGTGCTCACGCTGGCGCGGGCGATCCAGGAAAGTGTGTATGGCCGCTTCGGCATCCGGCTCCAGACCGAGCCGGTGATGTTGTAAGCACTTGTGCGGCGGGCCGGGCGGCGTTGTAATCGGCCCCACCGTCCGGTGCCAGCGCCACGCGGTTGGGTCGGCGGCAAGCCGGTCCCAGCCATGCACCCGACCCCCTCCCACGCCTATCCGGACGCGAGCTTCGAGGCCATCACGTCCGGCCTGCGGCGCGACGGCGGGCGCTGGGTGGTGGTGGCGAACGGCCTGCTGATGCGCAGCGGCTTCCAGCCGATCTACAGCCTCTCGCACGGCCGCGTGGTTGGCCACGAGGCCTTGCTGCGTGCCGAAGACGGCGCGGGCCGGCCGGTCGCGCCGCCGCTGGCGCTGCGCGGCGACGGCTCGTTCCCCGACCTGCTGCGCGGCGACCGTGCGGCACGGCTGATCCATGCGCTCAACTTTGCCGAAATGACCGGGCCCGCGCACTGGCTGTTCTGCAACATCCAGCCCCAGGTCTTCGTCGCGCTGCCGCGGCTCGTCCGTGACGGGTTTCAGCGCGCCCTGCAGGCGCGCTGCGGCCTTCAGGGCCACCAGGTGGTGCTCGAGGTGTTGGAGGAGGGCGTGCCCGAAGACGCCGATTTCGACGGCGGCCTGCACAGCGCCCGCCGCGCCGGCTGCCTGATCGCGATCGACGACTTCGGCGCCGGGCACTCCAACTTCGACCGCGTCTGGCGGCTCCAACCCGAGATCGTCAAGCTCGACCGTCGGCTCGTCCGCCGCGCTGCGCTCGAGCCGCAGGCGCGTGGCGTGGTGGCACAGATGGTGTCGCTGCTGCACCAGTGCGGCGCACTGGTGTTGATGGAGGGCATCGAGACCGAGGACGAGGCCTTCGTCGCGCTCGAAGCCGATGCCGACCTGGTGCAGGGCGACCTGTTCGGCCGCCCGGCGCCGGCCCTGGTCGCACAGGGCGACGCCCCGGCGGCGCTGCAGCGGCTGTGGGCCAGTTACGAGCAGCGCCGCGCCGATGAGCAGCGCAGCTACCGAGCGCACATCCGGCCGTACATCAACGCGATCGGTTATGCCTCGGCGCTGCTGGCCGACGCGCACACGCTGGCCGAAGCGACGGCGACGTTCCTGCAGTTGCCGCGGGCCGAAGTCTGCTACCTGCTCGACGATGCCGGGCGCCAGATCGGCGACAACGCCTGGGCGCCGCAGCGCCGCTACGTCGAGCCGCCGGCCTTTGCGCCGATGCGCGAGACTGAGGGCGCGCACTGGGGGCGCCGGCCGTACTACCGGCGCGCGGCCGAAAGCGTCGGCAAGGTCCAGGTCACACGGCCCTACCGTACCGTGCACGGCGGGCATTTGTGCGTGACGGTTTCGGTCGCGTTCCGCAGCGGCGCGGCGGGCCTGCGCGTCGTCTGCGGCGATATCGGCTGGAGCGCGGGCGCTACTTGAGGCTGAGCCGCGGCGGCAGGGCCATGCCGCGCGCCGCCATGGCGTTGCGAACCCGGTCGGGCCGGTCGCTGATGATGCCGTCGACGCCGAGCGCCAGCATCTGTTCGATCTGCGCCGGCTCGTTGACGGTCCAGACCACCACCGGCAGCTTCAGCGCGCGGGCTTCGGCCAGCAGTGCCGGGGTCAGGTCGCCGAAGTAAGGCGACCATATCGCGCAGCCGGCCGCCAGCACGAGCCTGGGCACCGAGCCGTGCTCAGCCAACGCCAGGCCGGCCGTCCAGTGCGCGTCGGCCACGTTGTTGGCCCAGGACTGCTGCGAACTCAGGCACACCGTCGGCACCTCGGGCGCCAGGCGCTGCGCGGCCTGGAGCGTGCGCCAGTCGAAGCTTTGCAGCGTGACCCGGCCGCGCATGCCGTGGCCGTCGATCACGGCCAGCACGGCGCGG
>JANOVJ010000507.1:0-1784 GCA_031417295.1 bacterium
GGCAAGGCGGCGATGTACTCGGGCGTCTGGCGCGAGCGGGTCGTGAAAAGATTGCAGTAACCCTCGATCGAGGGCGTGAACAAGACCTTCGGCGGGTAGCTGATCGAATCCGGCGGCGTCTTGAAGCCCGTCAGGATGATCCAGACCAGCGGCACGATGGTGATCAATGCGTAGAGCACAACCAGGACGCCGGCGATCAAGCGCGCGCGGGCCGTCGGTTCGACGACCGAGTGTGCGGTGCTGATGCCCAGTCTCATGTCGAAGCCTTCATCGGTTCTTCACGTGGTTGAGGGCTTTGACGTAGATGTTGGCCAGGCCGAACACCGCGACGAACAGGATGATCGCGAACGCCGACGAGTAGCCGGTGCGCCACTTCTCGAAGGCCTCGCGCTTGAGCGTGATCGAGGCCAGCTCGGTGGTCGAGCCCGGCCCGCCCGAGGTCAGCAGGTTGACCATGTCGAACATCTTGAAGTTCTCGATGCCGCGGAACAGCACCGCCAGCATGATGAAGGGCAGCACCATCGGCAGCGTGATCGACCAGAACTGGCGCCACTTCGAGGCCCGGTCCACTTCGGCCGCTTCGTAGATGTAGTCGGGGATTGAGCGCAGGCCGGCCAGGCAGATCAGCATCACGTAGGGCGTCCACATCCAGGTGTCGACGATGACGATCGCCCACGGCGCGAGCTTCACCGAGCCGAGCATCTCGAACGACGACGGCGGCACGCCGGTGAGGTACGACACGGCGTAGTTGAAGAGGCCGATCTGCGGCTGGTAGAGAAAGGCCCAGAAATTGCCCACCACGGCCGGCGACAGCATCATCGGGATCAGGATCACCGTGGTCCAGAAACCGTGACCGCGGAACTTGCGGTCGATCAGGTAGGCCAGCCCGAAACCGATCACGGTCTGCAGCAGGATGGTCCAGAACAGGAAGTGCGCGGTGGCCTGCATGGAGGCCCACACGTCAGGGTCGGTGAGTACCGAGACATAGTTGTCGATGCCCACGCCCAGCACCGTGGCGTTGGGTCGGTTGGCGCGAAAGTTGGTGAACGACAGGCGCACCGTCCAGATCAACGGAAAGATGTTGAGCGCCAGCAGCAAGACCATCGTCGGCCCGATGAACAGCCAGGCGATCATGCGGTCGGACAGGCCGCGCATTCGCGTGGCCATCGCGGGCGGCGTGGCCTGCGCGACGCGGGTGGCGAGTGTCGAGGGAGTGTTCATTGAAGTTTCCGATCGAGGCCGGCCGTCAAGCCGGCCTCGTTTCGTCATTTGACTTTGCCGTCTTCCTTGAACACCTTGGTCCAGTCGGCGACCATGCCATCGACGGCTTCCTTCGCCGTGCCCTTGTCGGCCACCACGTAGTCGTGCACGCGCTTTTGCATCGCCAGCATCAGCTGCGCATACGAGGGCTCGGCCCAGAAGTCCTGCACCATGCCCATCGAGTCGAGGAAGGGCTGGGCGAACGGCGTGCTCTTGGCATAGCCCGGGTCTTCCAGCACGGCCTTGGCCGCCGACGAGCCGCCGATCGCCTGCCACTTCTTCTGCACCTCGGGGCTCGCGAACCACTTGATGTACTGCAGCGCTTCATTGCGGTTCGGCGAGTACGCGACGACCGAGATGCCCTGCCCGCCGAGCTGCACGCCCTTGCCCTTGTCGGACGGGTTGGCGAAGAAGCCGATCTTGTCGCCGCCGACGTTCGGGTCCTTGTTCAGGCCGGGGAAGAAGGCGAACCAGTTCATCATCATCGCCACCTGGCCCGACTTGAAGGCGTCCAGCCCCTCGCC
>JANOVJ010000508.1:0-2127 GCA_031417295.1 bacterium
GCTGCAGTACGTGCAAGCGCGCGGCATTCCCTGCGTCGGCATCGAGCCGACGGCGGGCACGGCGCAGGTGGCGCGCGCGAAGGGCATCGAAAGCATCGAGCAGTTCTTCGGCGAAGCCTTCGCGCGCCAGTTCGCCACCGAGCGCCGCCGCGCCGACCTGGTGCTCGGCAACAACGTGCTCGCCCATGTGCCCGACATCAACGACTTCGTGGCCGGCCTGCGCGAGGTGCTGACGCCTGGCGGCACGGTGACGGTGGAGTTCCCGCACCTGATGCAGCTGGTGCAGCAGGGCCAGTTCGACACCGTGTACCACGAGCACTTCAGCTATCTCTCGCTGCACACCGTGCGGCGCATCTTCGCCGCGCAGGGCCTCGCGCTGTGGGACGTGCAGGCGTTGGCTACGCACGGCGGCTCGCTCCGCGTCTGGGCGCAGCACGCCGCGAACCCGCGGCCGGTGCAGCACAGCGTGGCCGAGATGCTGCGCACCGAGGCCGAGGCCGGCATGCTGGAACCTGCGTTCTATCGTGGCCTGCAGGCGCGGGCCGAGCGGATCAAGAACGATCTGCTGGCGTTTCTGATCGAAGCCCGCCGCGCTGGCAAGACGGTGGCCGGCTACGGCGCCGCGGCCAAGGGCAACACGCTGCTCAACTTTGCCGGCGTGCGGCCCGACCTGCTGCCGTATGTGGTGGATGCGTCGCCGCACAAGCAGGGCCGCTACCTGCCGGGTTCACGCATCCCGGTCGTCGCCGAATCGAGGCTGCGCGAAACGCGGCCTGACTACATCGTCATCCTGCCGTGGAACCTGCGCGACGAGATCGCGGGGCAACTCGGCTATGTGCGCGAGTGGGGTGCGCGGTTCGTGACGGCGGTGCCGCGGTTGACGATCGACTGACGGCCGGGAAGTTCACCGGCTCGCCGAAGGCAAGTTCGGTGCAAGGCGGCGTCAGCCATGGGCCGCGACTTTGATGAGCGTCCTGGGTTGCAGCATCCCAAGTGCGAGCAGCACAGCGGGAACAAGCTCGGCGAGGTGCTCGGCGCGATTGCTGCGCGCCCGAACGATGACGATCGACATCGGCAAGGTCGCGAGGTTCTGCTGGAACTCCATGTTCTTGTCTGCCGTCAGCAGCAAATCGAAGGTGCCCGCCGCCGCAGCAAGCAGCTGGCCGTTTTTCAGGCCGGCCCAGCCCTCACGTCGAACCGAACTCCATGTGTGCCCCTGGAAGAGGCCGCCGAGTCGCTCTGGGACCGACTCGTCAAGCAGGATGCGCATCGGGGGCTACGGCCGAACGGGCTTCCTCCAGGACCGCCACAGCCAATTCGCGGCTGACCGTGGGAAAGTCTTGCAGGAACACTTCGAGGGAGTCGCCCGCCTCCAGGTGCTCGAAGAGAATGCGAACCGGCACGCGCGTGCCCGCGAACACGGGCGTTCCCCCCATGATTTCGAGATCGGTAACGATCTTGGGACTTGACATCGCTCGCTCCGCCAGGCTGCCGCGTCGTCTGTAGTCTAGCGGGGCGGCTCTCGGATTGGCAGACTGACGGGTGTACCGCAGGACGGCTCAGCTACCGCCCCGGTTCGGGTCCCGCCAAGCCCGCTCGAACGGCAGCCGCCACGCCCGTGGCGCAACCAGCTGGTGGATCGCATTCGGCCCCCACGAGCCCGGCGCGTAGAAGCGCACCGGCGGCGGCGCTTCGAGCAGCGGCGTCGAGGCCTGCCACAGCCGCTCGATGCCCTCGGCGGTGGTGAAGAGCGTGCAGTCGCCGCGCATCGCGTCGAGGATCAGGCGTTCGTAGGCTTCGAGCACGTCGCCGATCAGCCCGGTGTCGTGCATCGCGAATTGCAGGGAGAGCTTGTCGAGCCGCATCCCCGGGCCGGGGCGCTTGCCGTAGAACGAGAGCGACATCTTCGACGCGTCGGCGAGGTCGAACGTCAGATGGTCCGGCCCCTGCGAGCCGACGCCCGAGCCGGCGGGGAACATGCTTTTCGGCGGCTCGCGAAAGGCGATCGAGATGATGCGCTGGCCCTCGCCGAGGCACTTGCCGGTGCGCAGGTAGAACGGCACGCCGGCCCAGCGCCAGTTGTCGATCGAGCACTTCAGCGCGATGAAGGTCTCGGTCTCCGACTCG
>JANOVJ010000509.1:0-1628 GCA_031417295.1 bacterium
GCCGGCCCAGTACTTTGCCTACATCGCCTACGACATCGACCTGTTCGAAGAAGGCTCGATCGCCAACCTCACCGCGTCGATCATCGGCAACGTGTTCGGCTTCAAGGCGGTGAAGGCGCTGCGCCTGGAAGACATGCGCATTCCGGTGGCCTACCTGAAGACCTTCCAGGGCCCGGCGACCGGCATCGTCGTCGAGCGCGAGCGGCTCGACAAGTTCGGCCGCCCGTTGCTCGGTGCGACGACCAAGCCGAAGCTGGGGCTCTCGGGCCGCAACTACGGCCGCGTGGTCTACGAGGGCCTGAAGGGCGGGCTCGATTTCATGAAGGACGACGAGAACATCAACTCGCAGCCGTTCATGCACTGGCGCGACCGCTTCCTGTACTGCATGGAGGCGGTGAACAAGGCCAGCGCGGAGAGCGGCGAAGTCAAGGGCCACTACCTGAACGTGACCGCCGGCACGATGGAGGCGATGTACGAGCGGGCCGAGTTCGCCAAGTCGCTGGGTTCGGTGATCATCATGATCGACCTCGTGATCGGCTACACCGCGATCCAGTCGATGGCGCTGTGGGCGCGCAAGAACGACATGATCCTGCACCTGCACCGGGCCGGCAATTCGACCTACTCGCGGCAGAAGAACCACGGCATGAACTTCCGCGTGATCTGCAAGTGGATGCGCATGGCGGGGGTGGACCACATCCACGCCGGCACGGTGGTCGGCAAGCTCGAAGGCGACCCGCTGATGATCAAGGGCTTCTACGACACGCTGCGTGAAACGCACACGCCGCAGAACCTGGAGCACGGCCTGTTCTTCGAGCAGGACTGGGCCTCGCTGAAGAAGGTGATGCCGGTGGCTTCGGGCGGCATCCACGCCGGGCAGATGCACCAGTTGATCCACTACCTCGGCGAAGACGTGGTCTTGCAGTTCGGCGGCGGCACGATCGGCCACCCGCAGGGCATCCAGGCTGGCGCGACTGCCAACCGCGTGGCGCTGGAGGCGATGATCATGGCGCGCAACGAAGGCCGCGACTACCTGGCCGAGGGCCCGCAGATCCTGAAGGACGCCGCCAAGTGGTGCTCGCCACTGCGCGCCGCGATCGACACCTGGGGCGACATCAGCTTCAATTACGAATCGACCGACACGGCCGACTTCGTGCCCACCCCCACCGCCGCCTGAAAGCTTGGGAGACACCATCATGATGACCAACACCGGCAACCGCGTCACGCAGGGCCAGTTCTCTTACCTGCCCGACCTGACCGACACGCAAATCCTGGCCCAAATCGAATACGCGCTCGGCCGCGGCTGGGCCGTGAGCGTGGAGTACACCGACGACCCGCACCCGCGCAACACCTACTGGGAGATGTACGGCAACCCGATGTTCGACCTGAAGGACCCGGCTGCCATCCTGCTGGAAATCAACGGCTGTCGGAAGACGTTTCCGAACCAGTATGTGCTCGTCAATGCATTCGATTCCACGCAGGGATGGGAAACGCCGCGCATGTCCTACCTTGTCAATCGGCCGAAGGTCGAGCCGGGCTTCGCGCTGGAGCGGCAGGAAATCGAAGGGCGTTCGATTCGCTACACGACGCGCTCTTACGCGGCCGGCAAGCCGGAAGGGGAGCGCTACTGA
>JANOVJ010000510.1:0-4223 GCA_031417295.1 bacterium
GCTTGGACGTCAGCCATTGCAGCAGCAGGAAGCTCGCGTCGGCGTTCTTCGCGTTCTTCGGAATCGTCAGGCCGAGCCCGCCCGACTGCGACGCCCGGCGCGTGCCGGCCGGGTGCAGCGCCCAGCTCACCTTGCCCGCCACCTTGCTCTTGGTTGGGTCGTTGACCACCCCGGCGAGCGTGGTCGAGTCGAGGTACATCGCGGCCTGGCCTTGCAGGAACGCGGTGTTCGATTCGCCCTGGCCGTAGCCCGCAATACCGGCCGGCCCGGTGGCCACCACTTCTTGCAGGAACTTCAGCGCGGCGATACCGGTCGCGTCGTTGAAGCGCGCCTTCCACTGATCGTCGAACACGCTGCCGCCGAGTGGGTTCAGGTGCAGCAGCCAGGCGTGCACGCACTGGTGGCCGGCCTGGCCGCGCGAGGTCAGCGCGCCCATGCCTTCCTTGTCCTTGATCGTGCGCATGAGCTGGGCGAACTGCGTGTAGTTCTCCGGCGGCTGCAGGTTGTGCTTGGCGAAGATGTCGCGCCGGTAGGCCAGCACCGAGGTCTCGGCGCCGTAAGGCATGCCGTAGAGCTGCGCGCCCTGGCCCGCGAGGTAGCCCTTGGGGCCGCCGACGAGACCGAGGTTTTCGAGGTAGATCGGGATGATGTCCTTCATGTCGTAGGCCGGGTCGGCCAGCGCGGCGTTCTTGAAGAACGGCTCCAGCGGCTGGACCAGGTTCTTCGAGACGTACTCGCCCTTCCACATCACGATGTAGCAGGCCAGGTCGTAGTCGCCCTGCGGCTTGGCCATCTCCAGCAACTGCTTCTCTTTGAGCCGGCCGATGGCGAGCTTGTCAACCTCGACCTTGATCCCGGTTTCTTTCGTGAACTCGGGCAGGATCTTCAGCATCGCGTCGTAGTGCGGATGGGCCGGGATGTTGATCGTCACCGACTGCCCGGCGTACTTGGCATAGCGGTTCTGCGCGTTGGCGCCGCTGTAGGGCAGGCCGGCGCCGAACACGGTGAGGGTGGTGGCCTTGACGAAGTCTCTGCGGTCCATGGGGTACTCCGGTGAAAAGTTGAAGAGGGAACGGGGGGATGAAATTCAGGCGCGCAGCGATCGGCCACTCTCGCTGTCGAACACATGCACGGCCTCGGGGTCGACCGTCAGGCCGAGCGCGCCGTGCAGCAGCGCCTGCGCATCGCCGGCCACGGTGGCCGTGACGCGCTGGCCGCCAGTCACGGCCAGGTGGCCGACGACCTGGCTCTCGGTGCCCAGGTACTCGACCACGTCGACTGCGATGGTCAGCGCCGGGCTGGCCGTCACCGCGCGCAGAAACTGCGGCCGCACCCCCAGCGTCAGGGCCTGGCCGGGCGCCGGTGGGCGCTCGCGCAGCCAGGCCGGCGCGCCGATCGCCACGCCCTCGCCGAGCAGCAAGCCGCGCCCGCCTTGTTCGGTGTAGCGGGCCTTGAAAAAATTCATCGTCGGCGTGCCGATGAAGCCGGCCACGAACAGGCTGGCGGGCAGATTGAACACGTCCGAGGGCGAGCCCACCTGTTGGATGCGGCCCTTGTCGAAGACGACGATGCGGTCGGCCAGCGTCATCGCCTCCACTTGGTCGTGCGTCACATACACCGTGGTCTTGGCCAGCCGCTCGTGCAGCAGTGCGAGCTCGGCGCGCATGTGGCCGCGCAGCTTGGCGTCGAGGTTCGACAGCGGCTCGTCGAACAGGAACACCTGCGGCTCGCGCACGATCGCGCGGCCGATCGCCACCCGCTGGCGCTGCCCGCCCGAGAGCTCTTTCGGCTTGCGTTGGAGCAGGTGCTCGATGTTGAGCACCTTGGCCGCTGCCTGCACCTTGGTGGCAATCTCGGCCTTCGGGCGGCCCGAAAGGCTGAGCGCGAACGACATGTTCTGCGCCACGTCCATGTGCGGGTAGAGCGCGTAGTTCTGGAACACCATCGCGATGTCGCGCGCCATCGGTGCGCTGTCGGTCACGTCGCGCTCGCCGATCAGCACCCGGCCTTCGGTCACGCTTTCCAGCCCGGCGATCATGCGCAGCGTGGTTGATTTGCCGCAGCCCGATTCGCCGAGCAGCACGACGAACTCGCCCTCGGCGACGCTGAGGTCCATCTGCTGCACCACGGTCACGTCGCCGAAGCGCTTGACGACGCTTTTCAGTTCGAGGCCGGGCATGGCGTCTCCAGTGTCGTTTGCAGCGAAGCAAGGTTCATCCGAGCGGCCTTCGGGCGCCCCAACCGGGCTGTGGCTGGGCATTGCCGGGGTGCTTGCGGTCCGGCCCCCAGATCGCCTGGTAGGTGTCGATGCAGCGGCCCGCGGCCTGCAAGTGGGCGAAGGCCGCAGCGAGCGCCAACCACCACAACGTCAGGGCCAGCGCCATCCAGCGCGGCGCGTCGGCCACCACCAGCCCGAGCCCGATCGCCAGCACCGCGGCCAGCACCGCCGCCCAGCCGAGCCCCTTGTGCACGCGCTCGAACCAACGGCGCCGCGGCGTCATGTCGTAGTGGTCGCCGCGCAGTTGCTCGCCGGTTGGCCCGCCCTTGCTGCCGCGCAACTGGCCGCCGACGATCTGCACGAGCGCCGCCGCGCAGAGCGCCCAGCCGAGCGTGGCGTGAAGCTGCGCTGCGTTTGAAGCCGCGCCGCCGCGGCCCCAGGCCAGCGCCGCACCCACGGCCACGAGCGCCACGCCCGCCCATTGCAACCCGCGGTGCGCATGCCACCACGCCTTGTTGTCGAGCTGGCGCGGCCAGTCCTGCTGCGGCATCACCTTGTAGAAGCGGGCGACGAGCGCGCCCAGCGGCAGCAACACGCTCCAGCCCAGCACCATGCTTCGCGCGTGCCAGGAAGCCCACGGCGCGATCGAGTGCGATGCCGCGCTGCTGAGGGGTGCTGCTAGCCAATCGAGCATCGAGCGCTACTTCACATTCCAGATCTTCTTGTACTGATCGCGATAGCCGTTGTCGGGATCGAAGATGTTCTTCGGCCCGCCGTCCTTGGCCACGTTCTCGGCCGTCACGAGGTGCACCTTCGGCGAGTAGCCCGACCACGCCGCCTTCGCAAACGCGCGGTTCATTTCATCGACGATCTGCCAGCCCTGCATGTTCAGCGGCTCGGGCACGGTGCCGGCCTGGAAGCGCTTGCTGCGGATGCGCTGGTAGGCCGCTTCCGACCCGTCACCAGCCGAGACCGCCTTCGGGTTGCCATCGCCCTTCTTGCCGGCCGCCGAGAGCGACGGCCCCATGAAGTCGAAGTACAGGTCGTTGATCGCCAGCGAGTGCGTCCACTTGTCGCCGAAGCGCTGCAGCAGCGAATTGGTGAGCTGCGGCATGCGGGTCGAGCTCTCCGAGATCGGGCTGTCCTCGAAGCTCAGCACGGTGCAGCCGGGGCACTTCTTGATCACCGCTTCCATCGCCCGCGCCTTGTACAGCGCGATCGCGTACTGCGAGTCGGTGAAGATCACCACGCCGGCCTTGCCGCCGGAGTCGACCACCGCCCACGAGGCGGCGATGTCGGCCACGTCGTCGGTGACGGTTGTCACGTTGGCGAACAGGCCGGCGGTCGCGTTCGGGCCTGGCTTCTCGCCCGAGTGCCAGCCCACCAGTGGCACACCCGACTTGGCCGCGGCCTCGAATGCGGCCTTCTGCTCGGTGGTGTCGAAGCCACCGACGACGATGCCGGCCGGCTTCACCGCCAGCGCCTGGTTCAGCGCTGCGGTGCGGCCGCTGACGCTGCCCTGGCCGTCGATCACGCGCACTGTCCAGCCAATGGCCTTGCCGGCTTCCTCGACACCCTTGGAGACGCCGACGATGCCGCCGTTCTTCATGTCACCGGCGACGAAGACGATGGTCTTGTCGGCAGCGGCCTTCGGGCCGCTGGTCGGGCCGTCCCACTTTTCCTTCGTCATGGTCGCGGTCGCGACGCGCTTCTTCGCCGCGTCGAGAAAGTCGTCGGCAGCGAGGGCGTGGCCGGTCAGGCCGGCGGCGCACAGGGCGAGCGCCGCCTTGGCGATATGGTTGCGAAAGATCTTCATGGTCTTCGTCTCCGTGGGGTTGTGGGTCAGGGGGCAGGGTCAGGGGTTGGAAGCCGGCGCCGCGGGCGCGTCGGTGCTCAGTTGCCGCTCGGCGATGCGGCGCTTGATCGACAGGTTGCGCCGCTGCTGGGCCCAGCCGGCAATGCCGATCGAGACCAGCAGCGTCAGGCCGTTGAACAGCGGCTCGAC
>JANOVJ010000511.1:0-2191 GCA_031417295.1 bacterium
AGGTCGTGCGTCATGCAGCGGCCGGCCTCTTCGCCCATGCAATTTTCCTTGCCGTGGCAGCCGGTGGAGTCGATCGGCTCATCCACCGCGACGATGATGTCGGCGACCGTGATCTCGGTCGCCTTGCGGCCCAGCGAGTAACCGCCGCCGGGGCCGCGCGTGCTCTCGACGAGCTCGTTGCGGCGCAGCTTGCCGAACAGTTGCTCGAGGTACGACAGCGAAATCTGCTGCCGCGCGCTGATGGCGGCCAGCGCCACCGGCCCCGTGTTTTCACGCAGCGCCAGGTCGATCATGGCGGTGACGGCGAACCGCCCTTTGGTGGTCAAACGCATGGAAATTACTCCTTGAGCCGGTTGTGGACTGCCCCGAAATAGAGGGTTAACCCCAAGCAATACCCGACAGATTTAGTCAATCTTACCTGAAGCCGACTGTTTTGGTCAAGTTTGGCTCGGGAAGTTCCCGCCGCGGCGCGCTCAGGGCTCGCGCGCAGAGGCAGTGGCAGGGAATGGCACGATGTGATCGCCGACGTTGGCGCCGAAGGCCTGCTCGCGCAGCAGTGCCAACTGGTCGCGCAAGCGCGCCGCCTTCTCGAACTCCAGGTTGCGGGCATGTTCGAGCATCTGCTTTTCGAGCTGCTTGACGCGCTTGCCGAGGTCTTTTTCGCTCAGCACCTCGATCTGCGCCGCCGCCTGCGCGGCCTTCAAATCGTCCTTCGCGCCGTTCGGGTTGTAGACGCCGTCGATCAGGTCGCGCACCTCCTTCTTCACGCTGCGCGGCGTGATGCCGTTCTCGGTGTTGAACGTCACCTGGCGAGCGCGGCGGCGCTCGGTCTCGCCGATGGCGGCGGTCATCGAATCGGTCATTCGGTCGGCGTAGAGGATCGCCTTGCCGTTCAGGTTGCGCGCCGCCCGGCCTATCGTCTGGATCAGGCTGCGGCCGGAGCGCAGAAAGCCCTCCTTGTCGGCATCGAGAATCGCCACCAGCGAGACCTCGGGAATGTCGAGCCCCTCGCGCAGCAGGTTGATGCCGACCAGCACGTCGAACACGCCGAGGCGCAGGTCACGCAGGATTTCAACCCGCTCGACGGTGTCGATGTCGCTGTGCAGGTAGCGCACCTTGACGCCGTTGTCGGCCAGGTAGTCGGTGAGCTGCTCGGCCATGCGCTTGGTCAGCACCGTGATCAGCACACGCTCGTGCACCGTCACCCGTTCGCGGATTTCCTGCAACACATCGTCGACCTGATGCATCGCCGGCCGCACCTCGACCTGCGGGTCGATCAGGCCGGTCGGCCGCACGAGCTGTTCGACGACCTGGCTCGCGGTTTTCTTCTCGTAGTCGGCCGGCGTGGCCGAGACGAACACGGCCTGGCGCATCTTGCGTTCGAACTCCTCGAACTTCAGCGGCCGGTTGTCGAGCGCGCTCGGCAGGCGAAAGCCGTATTCCACCAGCGTCGTCTTGCGCGCCCGGTCGCCGTTGTACATGCCGCCGAGCTGGCCGATCATTACGTGGCTTTCGTCGAGAAACATCAGCGCGTCGGATGGCATGTAGTCCACCAGCGTCGATGGCGGCTCGCCCGGCGCCGCGCCCGAGAGGTGGCGGGTGTAGTTCTCGATCCCCTTGCAGTGGCCGATCTCCTGCAGCATCTCCAGGTCGAAGCGGGTCCGCTGCTCGATGCGCTGCGCCTCGACGAGCTTGCCGTTGCCGACAAATTCGGCCACCCGCGTGCGCAGCTCTTCCTTGATCGTGCCGATCGCATCGACCACCTTCTCGCGCGGGGTCACGTAGTGGCTGCTCGGGTAGACGGTGAAGCGCGGAATCTTCTGCCGGATCTGGCCGGTCAGCGGGTCGAGCAACTGCAACGATTCGATCTCGTCGTCGAACAGCTCGATCCGAATCGCGAGTTCCGAATGCTCGGCCGGAAAAACGTCGATGGTGTCGCCGCGCACCCGGAACGTGCCGCGGGAGAAGTCGGCATCGTTGCGCTGATACTGCATGCGGATCAACTGCGCAATCACGTCGCGCTGACCGAGCTTGTCGTGCACGCGCAGCGTCATCACCATCTGGTGGTAGGCCTGCGGCTCGCCGATGCCGTAGATGGCCGAGACGCTGGCCACGATCACCACGTCACGCCGCTCGAGCAGGCTCTTCGTCGCCGAGAGCCGCATCTGCTCGATGTGCTCGTTGATCGCGC
>JANOVJ010000512.1:0-1929 GCA_031417295.1 bacterium
GGCGCGCGGGCGCTGAGCCTGCGGGGTCACGGCGCCAGAAAGAGCGCGGGGTCGACCATCGTACGGTTCAGCATCACACCCCAGTGCAGGTGCGGACCGGTGGCGCGGCCGGTGGCGCCGACCGCGCCGATCGGCGTGCCCACGGTGACGGTGTCACCCACCTTGACGCTGATGGCCGAGAGGTGGCAGTACGTCGTCAGCCAGCCCGCGCCGTGGTCGAGCCAGACCGTGTTGCCGTTGAAGAAGTAGTCGCCGGTGTCGATCACGCGGCCGGGCGCAGGCGCCAGCACTGGCGTGCCCTGGGGTGCGGCGATGTCCATGCCGCTGTGCGGGTTGCGCGACTGGCCGTTGAACACACGGCGCAGGCCGAACGAGCTGGAGCGCGGGCCGGGCACCGGTTGGCGAAGCGCCAGGCTCGACGGCGGCGTGTCGGTGAAGGTCGCGATCACCTGCGCCGTGTGGGCTCGCTCGCGCTCGAAGCGTGCGAGGTCGTCCTTGCCCAGGTCGACATGGCCGGGGGCCACCTTCAGCCGCTGCTCGGCGTAGGTCCAGGGCTTGACCACGAACGAGACGCTGGCCTCGGGTTCGCCGGCACGCTGCACCCGCAGGTTCGCGCGGCCGGGCGCGGTGGCGAGCGCGATGCCGAGCACGGCGGTCCATTGCGTGCCGTCCTTGATGACGAGCGCGGGCACGCCGTTGAACGTGGCGCGTGGTGCTTCGGTCGAGGCTCCGAGGGCGACGCGGGCCACCCCGCCGGGTGCGAGGCGTTGCTGGGGGAGGTCTGCGGCCGTGGCGGGCAACAACATCAGCAGCGTCGAGGCCACGATGGCGACGGATCGCGCCGCCCGGCCGGCTCTCACTTGCCCCACCCGTCTTTCAGCGCTGCGATCCGGTTCATCACCGGCTGGCCCGGCGCATGGTCCGCCCTGTCGGCCACAAAATAACCGTGGCGCTCGAACTGGAACTTGTCGTCGGGCCGGGCATTGGCCAGCGACGGTTCGAGGTACGCCGCCACGACCTTCTTGCTGTTCGGGTTCAGGCTGGCCTTGAAATCACGGCCACCGGCGTCGGGTTGTGCCTCGGTGAACAAGCGGTCGTACAGGCGCACTTCGGCGGGCAGCGCGTCGTGCACGCCGACCCAGGTGATCGTGCCCTTGACCTTCACCGCGTCAGCGCCGGGTGTGCCGCTCTTGGTGTTGGGCACCACGCTCGCGAGCACGGCGGTGACCTTGCCGCTCGCGTCTTTCTCGCAGCCGGTGCATTCGATCACCATGCCGTACTTGAGCCGCACCTTGTTGCCCGGGAACAGGCGAAAGAAACCCTTGGCCGGCACTTCGGCGAAGTCGTCACGCTCGATCCAGACTTCGCTGCCGAGGCTGAATTCGCGCTGCCCGAGCTCGGGCCGCTGCGGGTGATACGGCGCGTGGCAGGGCTCGCGGAAGTCGGCGCTGCCGAACAGCTCGGCCCAGTTCGTCAGCTTGAGCCTGATCGGGTCGAGCACGGCCATCGCGCGCGCCGCCTTGCCTTCGAGGTCTTCGCGCAAGGCGATGTCGAGGCTCGCATAGTCGGTCCAGCCGCCGGCCTTGCTGGTGCCCGCGCGTTCGCACATCAGGCGGATCGCTTCCGGTGTGTAGCCGCGTCGGCGCAGGCCGACGATGGTGGGCATGCGCGGGTCGTCCCAGCCGTCGACTATTTTTTCGTCGACGAGCTGGCGCAGCTTGCGCTTGCTGGTGATCACGTAGGTCACGTTCAGCCGCGCGAACTCGTACTGGTGCGGCCGCGGTTGCACCAGCAGGCCGAGCGTGCAGAGCGTGTCGAGCAGCCAGTCGTACCAGGGCCGCTGGTCTTCGAATTCGAGCGTGCAGATGCTGTGCGTGATGCCTTCGAGCGCGTCTTCGATCGGGTGCGCGTAGGCGTACATCGGGTAGA